>CAZCVS010000017.1:0-17321 GCA_964501845.1 uncultured Iamiaceae bacterium | reverse complement strand
GCCATGTACGCCGCCAAGCGCGCCGGCCGGGCCCGCTGCGCCGTGTTCGACGAGCCCTTGCGGGAGCGGGTCTCCCGACGCTTCCAGCTCGAGACCGCTCTGCGCTCCAGCATCGAGGACGACGCCTTGGCCGTGTCGTTCCAGCCGATCATCAACCTGGCCGACGGCACCGTCTCGGGAGTCGAAGCCCTGTGCCGGTGGGACCAGGGCTCACCATCGGACTTCATCCCCATCGCCGAGGAGTCCGGGCTCATCTTGTCGCTCGGCGCCCAGGTGCTGGCCAAGTCCCTCGCCGCCGCGGTCGAGCTCCGCGCCGCCCACCCGCACCTCGATCTGCTGCGGGTGGGCATCAACGTGTCGGCGCGCGAGCTCGACCAGCCCGACTACGCGCCCCGCACGCTGGAGATCATCCGCGCCAGCGGGATGCCTATGGACCAGGTGGTGCTGGAGCTGACCGAGTCGGTGCTCATCGACCCGCGCGACGAGGTCGACGAGGCGCTGCGCGAGCTGCGGGCGGCAGGCATCTCGCTCGCCCTCGACGACTTCGGCAGCGGCTACTCGTCGCTCACCTACCTGCGCCGGTACCCGCTCGATGTGTTGAAGCTCGACATCTCCTACACGCAGGCCATGGTCCACGACCCGGAGACCCGCGTCATCGTCGAGACGCTGATCGCGATGGCCAACCGGCTCGGGCTCCGGGTCGTGGCCGAGGGCGTCGAGACCGCTGAGCAGCTCGACCTCGTCAAGCAGCTCGGCGTCACCTGGGTCCAGGGCTACCTGCTCGGCCGACCCGTGCCGATGGACGACCTGATCGCCTCCGGCCTGCCGCCCGTGCCTCTGCTCAGCTCGTGATCACTCCTCCGGGCTGATCACCCAGACCCGAGCGCTCGGCGGCGGCTCCTCGGGCCAGGCCACGCCGGTTCCCGCCAGCTCGGCACCGGTGCACGAGACGGTGGCACCGTGGGCCGGCGAGCCGGGTGTGGCGTCTTCCACCCGGTACCGGCGATCGGGCACCAGGCCCGGGACCAGAAGGTCCTCGGGGCCGCCCTCTCCATCCTCGAGCCGGTAGGCGAAGGCGACCGCGCACGGCACCTCGGGATCCACCTCCTCGGCCATCGCCGGAGCGAGGTAGGCGACCGCTCCCCGGGGACCCTGGACCGGCGAGACGAGGCGGTGCAGGTCGCCGAACTGGACGAGGCGGCGGATCCGCTTCGACGTGTCCACCGCCTGCGCGGCGGCAGATAGCTCGCCGTCGGTCATCGCCCGGGGGTCGAGGTCGAACCCGAAGCGGCCGCTCATCGCCACCGCACACCCGAACGCGACGGGCTTGTCGCCCCAACGGGTCACGTGGGCGCCGAGCACCGAGGCCGGCAGCAGGTGCGAGGCACCCCACTGGATCCGGACCCGGTCGACCGGATCGGTGTTGTCCGACGTCCACAGCTCGTGGAACCACTGGAGGGTCTCCAGGTTCGACCGTCCGCCGCCCGAGGCGCAGAGCATGAGCTCGACATCGGGGTGGCGGCGGGCCACCTCGGCCATGATCTCGTTCGTGGCACGGACGCGGTCGACGGCTAGGTGCGCCTGACGGTCCGCGGAGAGCGTCTCGGAGCCGGACTCGAACACGTCCCGGTTGGCGTCCCACTTGAGGTAGCTGATGCCTGGGTGCAGAGCGAGGGTCTGGTCGATGACGCCGAGGATGAACTCGCGCACCTCAGGTCGCAGGACGTCGAGCACCAACTGCTGGCGCTCCTCCCGCTGCTCCCGCCCGGGCTCGTGGATCACCCAGTCCGGGTGCTGCTCGTAGAGGTCCGAGCGGGGGTTGACCATCTCCGGCTCCACCCACAGACCGAACCGCATGCCGGCGGCCAGCGTGTGGTCGATGACGGGGCTGAGCCCGTCGGGGAACTTGGCGGTGTCGACCATCCAGTCGCCCAGCCCCTGCTGATCGTCGTTGCGGGGGTAGCGCTCGCCGAACCAGCCGTCGTCCAGCAAGAACAGCTCGGCGCCCGTCGCCGCCGCACCGTCGACGACGGCGGTGACGCTCGGTGTGTCGAGGTCGAAGAACATCGCCTCCCAGTTGTTGAACACGAAGACCCGGGGACGGTCGCCGTCGCGGATCAGGTGGTCGCGGCTCCAGCGGTGCAGCGCCCGGCTGGTGGGGCCGATGCCGTGGTCTGACCAGACGAGCGCGACCGACGGCGTCGTGAAGCGCTCGCCGGGATCGAGCACCCGCTCCGACCCGCTGTGCTCGATGCCGGCGATCAGGCGGCAGTGGCGGTGCATCCCCATCTCCGCGTCGAAGCGGGTGTCGCCGCCCCAGATCACGGTGGCCGCCAGCACCGATCCCTCGGTCTCCGTGGCCCGGCCGCTCCCCGCGAAGAGGGCGATGGGCGGCCGGTGCAGCGACGAGCGCACGCCACCCGCGGAGGCGACCGTCTTGGTGCCCGGCGTGATGGGCTCGGTCGTCTCGGTCCACTCGTTTGCCCAGCCTCCGCCCCAGTGCGTGAACCACGGGTCGTCGCCGGGCAGCGCCGGCGCCGCGGACGACGCCTGGTGCAGCGTCGAGGGCGCGTCGCCCGTGTTGGTGACCTCGAGCCACTGCTCGATGAGGTCGTAGGCCGGCCACGTCCGCCAGCAGAGCGTGACCAGCACCGGCGCGACCCGGTCGACGAGCTCGATGCGGTGGACCGCCCCGTGGGCGTGGAGCTGCTCGGAGTGGCCGGCGACGACGAGGCGAGTCGACGGTGAACCCGTGCCGTGGGTGACCCGCAGCGCGGGCTCGCGCAGCACCTCCTCGCCGAAGGTCGGATAGGCCAGCGGGTAGATCAGCGTCGGGAACGCCTGCTCGGCCGCCACCGCCTCCGGAGCGCCGAGGGCCAGCTGGTGGAGCCGCCCGTCGTCGCCGACGCCGAGCACCAGCCCCGTCCGCCCGCCGTCGATCACGATCCGCTCCCCCGTCATGGCGGAGAACCTAGGGGACCAGCATGCCCGGAGGGCCCGGGCCGGTCCGCGTTCCTCCGCTCGCTTCAGCGGCTGAGCGGACCCCAGCCGAGGGCCGCGGCGAGCGCGGTCGCCGCCACGACCTGCAGGACGCGGAGTGAGTCGAACGGGTGGGCGGGCGGCACGAACACGTCAGCCTCCTGGCGGCGGGATCTGCCTTCGGTCTACCCATCGCATCTGCTGGCTCAGCGACCTGCACGGACGCTTCGCCGACCGTTCACCCGCTCGATTGGGCGCCGTAGGGTGGGCGCAATGATCACGATCGCGTCCGAACGCTGAGCCGGGCCAACCGCCCCCGAGTGGTCGTCGCCGGGCTGGGCGACACCGGGGTCCTCGTCGCCACGCGCCTGGCCCGGTCGTGCGAGGTCGTCGGCATCTCGACCCGACCGGCGCTGGTGAGCGGCCAGGAGCTGGGCACGCGCCTGACCAGTCCGGACCGGTGGCGCCAGACCTACCTCGTGCCGCACCGCCGGTTCCGCAAGCTCGACCGGGTCCGCACGGTCCACGGCCGGATCGACTCGGTCGACCTCGAGGACCGCACGGTGCAGGTCGAAGCGGCCGACGGCCAGACCGTGACCGAACCCTACGACGTGCTCGTGATCGCCACCGGCGCTTCCAACGGGTTCTGGCGCCACGACCGCGTCGAGGACCTCGCGGCCATCGATGCCGGCCTGGCTGACGTGGCCGCCCGCATCGACGGCGCCGCCACCATCGCCGTCGTGGGCGGCGGGCCGACCGGGGTGAGCGTCGCCGACAACCTGGCTCGGCGGGGCGGTACCGAGGTCCACCTGTTCCACAGCGGTGACGAGCCCCTCCCCGGCTACCACCCGAAGGCCCGACGCTGGATCGCGAAGCAACTCCGGGCCGACGGCGTCGAGGTCCACCCCAACCACCGCGCCGAGCTGCCCGAGGGGTTCACGGGCGACGAGCTCACCACCGGCCCAGTCTCGTGGTCCACGGGCCAGCCGGCGGTCGAGGCCGACCTCACCCTGTGGGCCGTGGGCGGCGTCCGGCCCCACAGCGGCTTCCTGCCGGCCGAGATCCTCGACGAGGGCGGCTTCGTCCGGGTCGACGAGCACCTGTGCGTGCCGGGCCACCCCGAGGTCTTCGCCGTCGGCGACGTGGCCGCCAGCGATCCGAACCGCAGCTCCGCCCGCAACTGGGGCTACCGCGTCGTCGTCGCCAACGTGCGCGGCCGCACCGGGAGCCGCGACCGGAAGCTGAAGCGGTTCTCCGCCCCGGAGCACCGATGGGGCTCGGTGCTCGGCGTGCAAGACGACGGCATGGTCATCGTCCAACCCGACGGCAAGCGCATCCGCGTCCCCCGCTGGGTCGCCGACCGCCTCCTCATGCGCGGCTTCGTCCCCATCTACCTCTACGGCGGCCTCCGCAAGAGCTCCTGACGCAGCCAGCGCGTCGACCTCGGGCCTCTGCCCCGGGCAGTACTCAGGCGGGGCGCGGCGCGAACATGATCACGCCGACGCCGATGAGGCAGATCGCTGCGCCAGCGAGGTCGAACTTGTCGGGCTTGAACCCGTCCATCGCCACGCCCCAGGCAAGTGATCCCGCCACGAAGATCCCGCCGTACGCCGCCAGGATGCGCCCGAAGTTGGGGTCTTCCTGGAGCGTGGCGACGAAGCCGTAGGCCGCGAGCGCCGCGATCCCCGCGCCGATGAAGGCGACTCCACGATGCTCCCGGACGCCCTGCCAGATCAGCCACGCCCCACCGATCTCCGCCACCGCGGCAACGAAGAACAAGACAACGGTCCGCGCGATCGACATCCACCGACGCTACGTCTCAAGAACCGCCCAGGTCGTGACCCGGAAGCCGTGACCCGGCCAAACGACCGGAGTGGGCGCAGAGGGACTCGAACCCCCGACATCTGCCTTGTAAGGCAGTACCCGGCACCCTGCCCTACCTGCGGTTTCAGCCGGATCCGTCGCCTGACCAGGGCATCCTTGCGACACCCCATGACAGCGGGTGACAGCCCGAGCCATCCTGGCGTGTCCTGTCTGTGTCCTGAGCGGCGAGCTCAGCCAGCGGGCGGGTGCGGGTCGTTGCCATAGGTGTGCTCGGTCTGGATCTTGCCGTCCTGACCGTGGATGATCACCTGGCCCTCAGTGGCGTTCTTGGCGAAGCCCTTGGCCGCTTGCACGGCTTCGGCCTTCGTCGGGGTCACGGCGCTGGCCTTGGAGCCACCCTCTGCCTGCACCTTCCAACCATCGTCGCCGGGAGTCACGTGGTACGTCTTGCGAGCCATCAGGCTCTCCTTTCGGGCCGACCGTCGGCCTTCCTCTGAACATACGCAGGGCCAGTGACAGCGAAGGGGACGCCGACGACCTATCCTCCACCGACCAATGGCGTGGAGGGGACACCGACGATGAAGCTCAAAGAGTTCGTACTGCTGCGGGATGAGGGCGGCTTCACTACTACTGCCCGCTGGCATGAGGTCGACGCTGAGATTCGGGAGGCCATCCAAGCGGTGGTGTGGCCGCCCGAGAGCCAGACCTTCGTGATCTGCCCGAAGAAGCATGGGAGTGGGGTTGGTCCGATCAAGACCGCCTTCGTCACCCTCCTGACCGCCTTCGGATGGAAGCATGAGCGGCGAGCATTGATTGACGGCACGGGACCAGGTCCCATCGATGCCCTGAAGGACTTTTCGGACGGGGACACGTTCATCTGCGAGTGGGAGACCGGCAACGTCTCGTCAAGCCATCGTGCGCTGAACAAGATGGTCGTCGCCATGAAGGAGGACAACATCATCGGCGGAGTCCTGGTCGTGCCGGACCGGGCACTCGCCAAGTACCTCACCGACCGAATCGGCAACTTCGAAGAACTTGAGCCTTACTTCTCGCACTGGGGACAGGCGAGCCTTGGCGGTGAGGGAATGCTCGGCATCTACGTCGTGACCTACGACGGCACGAGCCTCGACGTTCCTCAGATCGACAAGCTGACAGACGGCCGAGCGTTGATCTAGTCGCCTAGCGGCAACTGATCCGCTGGCGTACGAGGCCGCTTTCCCTTGCCCGAGTCGCCCTTGTTGGGCATCTCAAAATCATGAGTTCGCCCCTCAAGCCGAGCGATGATTGGGTCCACCTCGCCTAGCTCCACACCAATCCAGTTGCGGTGCATCCGTTCTGCGACGGCGTACGTCGTGCCCGAGCCACCGAACGGGTCGAACACGAGGTCACCCTCCTGGGAAGCGGTGAAGAGCACCCTTTCGAGCATCTTCTCGGAGAGCTGATTCGCCCCTCGCTTCTTGGTGCCTCGGTGCCGGACCGGGGGTATGTCCGTCCACACGTCAGACACGTTGATCCCGGCCGGGTTGAGCTTCTTTCGATGACCGCCGTAGTCCTTGACGTCGCCCCCACAGTGGCGGCAAACCTGGATTGGAACCCGGGGTCGCTCAAAGTACTTCGGCTTGCCCTTGGAGTAGTAGAGAAGGCTGTAGTGCGAGGGGTACAGCCGACCAGGGATCGGCAGCAACATCTTGATGTCCACGGCGATCCAGTGCCGGAACATGAGCCCGACCTCGTTCATCTCATGGCCCAGCTCGATGTTCCACTTGGGGAGGTTGTAGAGGAAGAAGGAACCTCCCTCTGCAAGGACCCGAGCGCACTCGTTGATCCATTTCGAGCACCAGTCGAGGTACTCAGAGTCGGCCAGCGAATCGCTGATGCCCTTGCCGTAGTCCTTATTCAGATTGAAGGGAGGGTCGGCGAAGATGAGATCGACGGAGTTGTCCTCCATCGTTTCCAACAGGGCCAAACAGTCACCTTGGTACAGCGTTCCGTGCTCGCTGGTGAAGACAGGTTGGGTAGGCGTGGTCATGGTCTCTCGTTCTCAGGGCCGGAGCAGATGCGGCCTGTCGCCCACGGTAACCAACGGCAGACCGCTGGCTTGGGAGGTCAGGCATAAGGGACACTATCGAACAGGTGTTCGACACCATCTCATGCACTGACATCCCTCGTCAAGCGGATGCGCTGGCGCTCTCTACCGCTGGTGCCGCCCCAGATGCCGGAGAGGGTTCGGTCGGTCAGGGCGGTGGTGAGGCAGGCTTGGCGGACTGGGCACCCCTGGCATATCTGACGGGCGTGCTCGGTCGGCTGGCCCTGCGTGGGGAACCACCAGTCCGGGTCCAGCCCTTGGCAGTCGGCCCGGTCCCGCCAGTCAGGTTCGGTCATCGCCTCATGTGGCGCAGAGCGGGGAACTTGGCCTCAAGGCGTGCGATGTCGAGACCGCCCGTTGACTTGCGCTTGCCGTTGGTGAGGCGGCCGCTCGGCTCGGTGGAGGGGAACGTATCGGTGCTGGCGGGTGTCGCTGGGGCGGGAGCAGAGGCGAGGTACGGGTACCGCTCTGCGACGTGAGCGACGATCTGTGCGAGCCGCCCGAGGTCCACGGTGCCGTCCTCGGCAACCTCAACGACGGTGAGGTCATCGGCGGCCAGCTTCCAGGCGGCGTCGAGGTCGGTGAGTTCAGCATCGCCGGCGAGGGCGTTGAAGGCGATGCGCAGCGTGAGCGAGCGCACCTGCCCGGCCAGGCCCTCGGCCTTGGCCTCTGCCTCCTTGGCTCGGACCCGGTGGCGTGCGGCTTCGTCGTGGAGCTTCTTGAGCTCGGGGTTGGCCGGTGGCTCATCGCCCTCCTGGTCCCCCTCCCCAGCGACGTCAGCCGGAGAGGAACTGTCGTCGTCTGGGGAGGGGACGGGCGGCGCTGGCTCGGCGGGATCTTCTTCGGGCGGTGCCCATGCACCGGGGAGGACGAGGAGGTTGCGGAGGTCGTAGGTGGAGGTCACGGGTTGAGTCCTTCCCAGATGGCATCGGCGGCCTGGTCAGTGATGGCGGTCTGTTCCTCGTCACCGGTGATGCGGAGGTTGCGCAGCCGGTCGTTCGCCGCACGGTTGCGGGTGCGCCTCACCTCCGCAGGCAACCCGCAGAACTCGCTCGCCCGGTCTTGTGGAGCGCCGGTCACGATTCCAGCCCTTCGGGTTCGTCGTCCTCGGCGACGTCGAAGTAGACGACCTCGGACCGGGTCGGGTGGCTGGTCATGTAGATGGCACCAGCGTCCAGGGCGTTGAGGATGATGTGGGCCGGGCCGAGGTTGTTGTCCTCCGACCCGATGTAGTCGGTGACGGCGAACAGGAGCTCGTTCCAGGTTGGAAGCTCGGCGTCGTTGTCGGCCATCCAGGTGCGTAGGGCGCACCGTGCGATCCACTGCTCGTCATCGAAGTGGCAGATGAACGACTCGTGTCCCTGCTCGTGGGCGGTCATGTAGATGTACCGGCGCTTGATGCGGGCTTCGGTGACCGGGTCCAGCCAGACCTCGGCGGTCAGGTCGTTGGCGATGGTGATGCCGACCTCGGCCTCTGCGATGGCGTCGATGACCCGCTGGCGGGCCTGGACCTCGGTGACGTCCTCCCACTCCATGAGCTTGGCGACGACGTCCTCCGTGGACGCATCCTCGTCGGACTCGTGCGCCACGGCGAAGATGGCTTCCTGCACCAGCCGCTCGGACGGGTCACCGATGACCCGGTACTCCTCCTCGGTGAACTTCACGATGCCGCCTCCAAGTCCACGATGCGGATGCGAAGCTCGGTGATCTGGTCTTGCAGATGGCGGATCAAGAGCCGGATGTTGTCGGGCACCGGGGGCAGGGTCGTGGCTGCCCGGTCCACCTGTTCGTCGGTGAGCGTGGGGCCGGTTGTGGTCACTGCGGCTGGCATGGCGGTCTCCTCTAGAACGAGAACGTGGGTTGGGTGAGCGGATACTTGGCGTAGAGCAAGTCGGCGTAGGCGAGCGGGTCGGCCTCGACGGACTCCACGAAGGCGAGGGCCTCGTCGATGCGGGCCATATGGCGTTCGCCGGCTCGCTGTCGGCCTCGGAGGTCGTTGAGCGCCTTGGCGTACTCGGCGGCGGTCATGCGGCCAAGCTCCGCTTGCTTGACCAAGTCGGCGTAGCCGTCCCGCACGGCGCACAGTTCAGCCAACGCCTCGTCTCGGACCTCAGCGATCTCGTTGACCCGCTCGCTCATCATCTGCTCAGCGATGGCCGTGGCGTTGTTGGTGGCGGTGGCGAGTTCGGCCGTGAACTCCCGGCGGTCGGCCTCGGACAGTCCGGTGTAGCTGTCAAGCGCCTCGGCGGCGGATGCGATGGTGCGCTGGGGCATCAGGGCCTCCCCTGGCGACGGGTGGCACGGCGGGCCTCACGGTCCTCCAACGACGCCAAGGCATCCTCAGCGGCGAGCCCTTGCGCCTGCGCCTCATCGGCAACACGGCTAATCGTGTCTCGGGTGGTGGACAGGTAGGTGGTGCGTCGTCCGCTCACGGGCCGACCTCCAGTTCTTCTAGGCGGTCCAAGAACGGACCTTCAACGGCAACGGTGAACTGATCGAGTGCCATTCGGATCACGTCGGAGCGTGACCACCCGATCGCCTTGGCGAACCGGTCCGCCGCCTGCACTTGATCGGGACGTAGGCGCAGTTCGATTCGTTCCGTAAAGACGGGTTCTGGACCCGGTCTATTTGGCCCGTACAAGTCGGCAGTATTTGGCATGGGCCACGGCTTACAGAGCACTCGGCGAATGGCGCAAGCAAACCCGCCTATGCCGTGTTCCAGTCCCCAGCGTCGAGGTTTCCCCTGGTAGATCGAGAATCCCGCCCGTCTCTGAACATCGCTCTTGAAGCTCTGCACAGTGACCTCCATGGCAACCACCAAGAACACCACCAAGCCCTCGCCCACCGCCGACCAGATCGCAGACCTGCGAGACACGCAACTGCTCTCGTGGGCCAAGGTCGCTGAAGCCCTCAGCCTTGGCAGCCCCGGCGCAGCACGTCGGGCCTACACGTCACTCGTCCGGCCGCACACCGAGAGCGTGCTGCCCGGTCGTACCGCTGCGGCGCTCACCCCGGTCCACCTGGCCGACGCCGACCTCGCCACCATCCGGGAGGCGATCACCGGCAAGACGATCGTCGTGCAGCGCCAAGGCGACCGCACCGAGGCCATCCACGTCGCCAAGGTCACCAGCACCAAGAACGGCACCGTCAACTTCAACGACGGCGACAAGAGCCGCTCCGTCAAGGCCGAGGCCATCATCGCCACCAAGTAGCCCACCGCAACCGCCGAGGCCCCGGCTACCCGCAAGGGTGGACCGGGGCCTCTTGACGTTGTGGGCGCAGAGGGACTCGAACCCCCGACAGCTTCGATGTAAACGAAGAGCTCTAGCCAGCTGAGCTATGCGCCCCGGCAGGCGTAACAGCCTGCCACGCCCGACCCGTGCGCTTCACAGCCGTTCAGATGGCTGCTGGTGCGGCCAGGTGCCTCCGGGCCCTCTGCCAACGTCTACCGGCGTCGCTTGACGTGGATGCTGGCGAACTGGTGTCGGGCATCGCCGTGAGCGGCTGACACGAACCGGACGTTTCGTGTCAGCGGGATCGCCAGATTCGCCATCTCGTGTGAACCTTCACCCGTCCCTGGTCCCACCTGCCGAGCAATCCAGACCTCGGTTGGTACCGACGGCGTCGGTACCGACGGCCCTTTCGCATCTGGCGGTCAGACCGCCGGGCCTCCTTGCGGCGATCAAACGTCCCCACCCGGAGTTCGCCCGACGAACCCGTCACCTTGTGGACGTCCTTCCGGAGTTCTCGGATCTCCTTGACGAGTTCGTGTAGGCCATCGTTGGGTGGTGCAGAGCCTTCATGAACGCCGAGGTCGAGGACGTAGACGTCAGGCTTCTCCAATGGCTGGCCCAGCGAGTCCGCATACGTCAGCGTGACCTCGTATTGCCGTGGTAGGTCCGACCCAAACAGCTGGATGCTGCCGTCGAAGCTGTAGCGGATCTCCTTGCCAGGCGGGAGCATCGGGATGCCGTTCTCAGTTAGACCACCGCTCTCCCAGCCCCACGGCTTGGACAATGTGGATTGAAGCGGCGGGGAGAACTCCATCTGCACGTCGTAGGCGACGGTCTCGCCAATGTTCTTGATCACGAGTGAGATGAGCCAGTTGACATCGAAGTCGACCACCACGAAGGGACGAGTGCGTTCTCGCCGGAGTCGCTTGGCCTCGTCCAGCTGCCTCTTGGCGTAGATGGCGAGGATGATGTACGTCGCCAGCGTCAACACACCGACGACCACGAGCCAGTCATTCGATGTCCATGCGCCGAGATCCATCGAACGAGTATGCACGCACCCTCTGACAGCGGTGGGCTACGACTGCACCTTTCGGAGCGGGATCACCTCGCCACCGTTGTCCGTGGGTGCGAGCAACTCGTCCAGCGCTGAGGCGATGGCGGACTGCTGGGCCTGCGTGGCGTGCTGGTACCGGATGGCCGCAACCTGGCTCCGATGCCCCATGCGGGCCATGAGGTCCTTCGTGGTCGCCCCGGTGGCAGCGGCGAAGGTGGCGGCTGCGTGGCGCAGGTCGTGGAAGCGCCGGTCGGGCTTGCCCACCTTCTCAGTCGCCGGGAGCCAGATGTTGCGCCGGAAGTTGTTGGCTCGGAGCAGTGCCCCTCGCTCGGTGGTGAACAGGTAGGCGTTCGGGCCTCGGCCGCAGTGGTCGGCCAGGTGCGTGCGCAGGGCTGCGACGACCTCGCCGTGGAGATGAACGGTGCGCCTGCCTGCGTCGGTCTTGGGAACGCCGACGGTCGGCTCTCCCCTCTCGCCCCTCACGATCTGTTGCTCAATACGCACGGTTCCTGCCGTGAGGTCGATATGCCGCCGCTGCAACCCCGCCGCCTCGCCCCAGCGAAGACCGCCAAAGCCTGCGAGGAGCACCATCGCCCGGTAGTCCTTCGGAACGGCAGACGCCAGGGCTCGCACCTCGTCGGCGTCGGGCGGTTCCTCGTAGCTGAGCCGGTAGTCAGGCTCGGCGCTCGCACCTTTGATGCGACACGGGTTGGTCGCCATGTAGCCATCGTCCACCGCATCGGCGCAGATGCGCTTCAGGAGCTTGTACGTCTTGGCGCACGTCGCCCGACTGAGGACCGGCGAGTCCTTCTTGCCGTGGCGCTTCGTGGTGCGCAACTTGTCGAACCAGTCCCGCACGGCCTCGCTGTCGAGATGCCGGAACTCGACGCTGCCAAGCGTCGGCTTGATGTGGACCCGGTAATAGGTGCTGTACGTCTGCGCCGTCGTCGTGCGGAGGTCCAGCGCAACCCGCTTCGTCCACTTGGTGACGTAGGCGTCCAGCGTCGTCGTGTCCTTCACGACCGGTGCGCCCGAGTGCATGGCGTTCAGTTCGTCACGAAGCCAGTTCTCGGCGTGGCCCTTCAGCTTGAACGTCTGCGAGTGGACCTTGCCCCGGTCGTCCCGGTAGCGGGCACGCCAGTTGCCAGTCGCCTTCACCTTGACGACCGAGCCGTTGACGCTGCTCATCGTTCGCCCCTTTCGTCGCTGGGGTGCGGTGAGGGCGGATCAGGAACCGCCGGGTTCGTGTCGTGGCTCATGCCGCACCTGCCTTCGCTGCCGCCTCTTGATCCAGGGCGATGGACCGCACCACCGAGCGGACCGTCGATGCGTGCCAGCGAGCGCCGCCGTGGGCGGTTGGGACCCCGGCCCGGTTCAAGGCGTCGGCGCAGCCCTGCCAGGTGGCCCCCGCTGCCCGCCAGCGAACGATGGCTGCCCGTGTGGCGGGCGGGATGGCTACGGGCCTGCCCAGCCGCACGCCTCGGTTCTTGAGCGCAGCCAGGGCGTCACGGGTGCGCTGGCGGATCAGCTCCCGCTCATAGGCAGCGAACGAGGCCATGACGTTCGCCATCAGCTGGCCTTGTGGCGTCGACGTGTCCACGCCGAGGTCCAGGGCGATCAGTTCCCACTTCTCGGACTGGGCCTGCGCCATCAAGCCGGCGAAGTCCAGCAACGACCGTGACAGCCGGTCCAGCTTCGCAACCACCAGGGCGTCAACCTCGTGCGCTCGCAGGTCGGCCAGGGCTTGCGTGATGCCCGGTCGGTCCAACGTGGCGGCGGTGTACCCGTCGTCCACGATCCACCGCACCGACCAGCCTCGGCGGGCTGCCTCACTGGCGATGCGCTCCTGTTGGGCTTCAAGCCCGAGCCCTGACCGAGCTTGCTCGTCGGTGCTGACCCGGCAATAGCCGATGACTTCCATGTGCGCTCCTTCGTGTTGGAGCGGCGCAAGGTACGGACCTGCAACAGAGAAGTTCAGCGGGATGGGTTGGTGTCGTGCCTCACCCATCTCGCACGCCCGTTGTCTCAATCGGCTCGTCGCCTTCCAGGTACACGATCGAGTCCACCAAGACCCGCTCCCACGGCTCCGGCTCCAAGCGGACCTTGACGTGCTCGGGTGCCTTGCCCATGACCCGATCAAGGATCTCCTTCGCCGCCTTCAACCGCAGGTCCAGCGGAGCGTCCTCGTCCTGCACTACGTCCCGGTACAGCGTGACCGCCGCTTCCAGGCTGTCGTCCAGCACTTCCCTCGCTCGGCTCATCCGGCGCTTGTTCAACTCGAGGTGTAGCGCCAGCGGGACGACCGTGGGCTTGCGCCCGGTCCACCTTCCGTTCTTGCTCTTGCGCTGCCCTCGCAGCAGTTCCTCATCGGACCAGAGCGACACGTCCTCCTCGCCGTTGAGGATGGCAAGGTTGGTCTTGCCGAGAGAGATCTTGTTGTTGGTTGTCATCACTGCCTGCCTTCGGGCTGTAGTCGCTGGGGGTGCGGTGCCAGGGTGCAGAAACACACGCCGACGAGCCATCCGGGCCGGGAAACAGATGGCTCTCTCTCACTTCTGAGCTCAACTGCCACCGACCGTGGCCCCACCCCGTCCCCGGCCCGGTTAGCACCGGGGCCAGGGGCGGACGGGGTGCGCCACCACCACGTCTGGGACGGGGACAGACGGGGACGGACGGGGTGGCTGTTTCGGTGCCCTACCTGGGGAGTTGGGCCAGACGGGGTGGGTACCCATCGGCAGCACCACGTCCCCGTCTGGCACCCCGTCCCAGCGCCACCGCCACGTCCGTCTGCGGCGCTCACTTGGCGGCGCTTTCGTATGGCTTCACGTGGGTAAAGATCCGGGCCTTGCGAGGCCCCTCGTGCTCGGTGGCACACTCCAGGTCCACGAGGAACGACGCTGCAATGCGCACCATGTGTGCGTTCCCGCTGACCCGTTCGACGAGCTTGGACTGCGACAGCGGTCCGTGCTCTGCGAGCGCCTGGCTCACTCTGGCCAGCAAGGCGTCGCTCAGGCCGCTCTCGGTCCCGCCATCGTCGGCCACGACCTCGGCCCGAAGCCTGTCGCCTTCGGACACCAGGCGGAACGTGCCGATGCGCTTGCCATCACCGGCAACTGCTCGCACATGCCCTGGCCTGTCCTTGGCAACCTCCAACCGGCTCGTGCCGGTGCGGCCACGCCCGTAGGGGTCAATCACTTTCGCCGTGTAGACCGCTCCATCAATCCCGGCCAGCTTGTGCTGAGCGCCGATGGCGAACCTTCCACGGTCCTCCTTGGACTTCGTGACGTGATCAAGCACCAGCACGGTCGCCCCGGTGCGCTGAAGTGGCCGCAGCAACAGGGCGATGAAGCGGGCGGCATCGTCGTTGTCCTTGATGCTGAAGCCGTGCAGCACCATCGCCTCTGTCACCCCGTCAACGACCGCCAGCGATGCGCCCACCGCCATGACCGATGCGACAAGTGCCTCGCTGAGCTCCGGCGTCAACGGGTCGTCGGGACGGATGTAGTGGAAGCAGATCTCAACCACATCCGCTGGCACGCCGAGGTCTACGAGACGGCCGACCACCGACGCCGGCGAGTCCTCAAAGTCAATGAAGAAGACCTGCTCGCCCTCCAACATGACCTCGGCGCACACGGAGAGCGCCATCCACGTCTTGCCCGACTCGGACTCAGCGTTGATGGCGTGGATCTTGCCGGGGTACAGCAGCGCCACCCCATCGGTCCGCCTCCACATCGTGGGCACTTCATCGGGAGCTTCACCCCGCAGGATCGGCCCGAGGTCAACCGGGTCCCACGACGACGGCACGTGCCCGACCTCAATGGGGTTGTAGGCCGCTACTCCCGCTCGCTCTTCGAGAAGATCACCCACGACGACCACCGCCCCGCCCCACCCCAGCGACAGTTGTGGAGTTGATCAGCTTCCGCAGTTCGTCCAGCGAACGGTCGCTGGCGAACCAATCGGTCAGGTCGCCGTGGTTCTCCAAGCCGAGGTCCACGATCCGAACGGTCTTCGACGTGGCAGTCAGGACCGAGGCTGCCGCCTTCGCTGCGCCTTCACGCCCTCGGTCGTCGCAGTCGTAGAGGAAGACGACGGGCCGACCGGCCAGTGCCGCCGACCACTCAGGCAGCCACGTATCGGCGCCGTGCGTGCCGCTGAAGGCCGTCAGACCGTGGCTGCGGGCAACCAGTACATCCCACTCGCCTTCGGCCACATACAGCCGCCGGGTACCGCTGGGAGGGAGGTACGGGTAGAGCCTTGGGGGCGTGCCGTGGCCCGTCGTGTTGAGCATCTTGTCTCGGCCCTCTGGTGCCTCCGGGTCATAGCGCCGCACGTTGACAAGACGACCGCCAGGACCCCACACCGGGAGCGTGTAGCGCCCCGAGCCCTCGTCCCAGCCAAGCCGGAATTGATGGGCGATCTTCGGAGCTACGCCACGAGTCTCGGTGACGTAGCTCCACCGCTCTTCGTCGGCTTGGAGCGCCGCCTGCCACTCGTCCAGCTTCTGACCCGACGGCAACGGTGCGATGTACTTCGGCCTCTGCTGGGCGAAGTCTTCCTTGCCCCGATGGAAGATGATGCTGGCGTGGGCGCTCAGCCCGAGCTCGGCCAGCACCGCTTCGCCATTTGCACCGCAGGCGAGGCAGTGGAACTGGACAGCGAGCCGACCACCCCAGTTCGGCTTCACTTCGATGGACAGGTTTGGCTCGTTCCGATCACCGTGGACGGGACAGAAGGCGAGCCAGTGTCCTCGCCGACGCTGCTCCCGTACGCCCTTCAGCAATGAGAGGGCGATGAGCACTCCGGGCATTGCCGGGTTGGCCAGTAGCTCCGTAACGTTGGCCTTGGTACGTGCCGCTTGGTCGCTGCGCTGCTTGGAGGACGCCGGGGATGCAACCCGGCGTCTTCTGCGTGATGGACTCATCAGCGGCCACCGCCAACTGCGCAACCCTCTTGGTACTCGTACAAGTCGATCCAGCGGTAGTAAGCCCTCTGTCGGATCGGGTAGTAGCGGATGCGGCTGGTCTCCCGCAGCGTGCGGAGATGACGCTTCGTGAGCGCCGGGAACTCTTGGACGGCTTGCTCACCATCGAGCAGGTCGTAGGGCCGGTATGTGGACTCGGGTGTGGGCTGCACTGGAACCTCCTCGTTCGCAGCCTTTGGCTGGACGAGGGTTCCGAAGCCCTGTGTCGTGCTCGCTACAGCCGAGTCACTTTGCGGCCCTGAGCGGGCCACCGGATGGGGCCAACGTACCGAGTGCGCCCCGGTGGCACAAGGCGTAAGGCCGAGTTTCGGTGATCCAGTAAATGGGCGGCTTGGCTGGCGTGTCCTGTGCGTGTCCTGGCCTACGATCGACCCACCGGAAAGGGGCGCTGACCTGGCCGAATGCCGGTTGACGGTCTGCCTTGTAAGGGCAGCGCTCTAGCCAACTGAGCTATGCGCCCCTGCGAAATGCCTGCTCACAGCGCATTTCGTGGTTGTCATTCTCCACTCAGCCAACCACGAACGGAACAGAGAATGCAGGACGAAACCGTAACAGCCCAGCTCACCGCCCCTCTCGATCACGCAAGGGCGGTCATGCTCTATCCGCCCTCGATGCCCGATCTGACACCCCTGGTGTCACTGAACAATCAGCTGGCAAACGACTGGCTCACCCGGATCCAACCTGGCCTACGAGCAGGCCGAGCTGCACCGCAACGTCACCGCCATCACCATCAAGGACGCCGCCTAGCCCACCGTGCGCTCGCATTGAGCACGCACCAGCCCCTCATCTAGAGAGTCCGTCGGCACCACCCCACCATTGGGGTACGTCACGATCACGGGGGACATTGCGTCACTGACGCACGCCTCCACCCGTGACTGGTGCCGACGGTTCTCGGACCGTCGACCATCCACCATTGCCCAAGCGCCGACCACCGCAGCGACCGTCACCACCACCAAGCAAACACCAATGAGCCATCGCATGGTTCACACCGTACGCCTGCCGCCCGCAGTCCTCAACGTGGACGAGGCCGTTGACCATCGCCGTACATTGCCGTACGGTACCCCCGACATCTGCCGCAGTTCCACGGGCCGAAGGGCCGTGGACGCAGCAGGGCAGCGCTCTAGCCAACTGAGCTATGCGCCCGGAACGTGGGCACGCTACTTC
>CAZCVS010000016.1:11306-17432 GCA_964501845.1 uncultured Iamiaceae bacterium | reverse complement strand
CGATCGACGCGAGAAGTGCGGGGAAAGCACACATGAGCACCACCACCAGTCCACCCACCCGGCACGAGATCGAACCAGCGATCTACAACAAGCGGTGGGCGATCCTCGCGGTGCTCTGCACGAGCCTGATGATCGTCATCATCGGCAACACCGCGCTCAACGTCGCCATCCCCACGCTCGCCCGTGAGCTCGAGGCGTCCAACAGCTCGCTCCAGTGGATGGTCGACGCCTACGCCCTGGTCTTCGCCGGCCTCCTGTTCACCGCCGGCACCATCGGCGACCGCTTCGGGCGCAAGGGCGCCCTGCAGGCCGGCCTGGTCGTGTTCCTGTTCGGCACGGTGCTCGCCTCCACCGCGGACTCGGCCGAGGTCGTCACCTTGTCTCGGGCGATCATGGGCCTCGCTGCGGCGTTCGTCATGCCGTCGACGCTGTCGATCCTCACCAACGTGTTCCCGGCGCACGAGCGGCCCAAGGCCATCGCCGTCTGGGCCGGCATCTCCGGCGCCGGTGCTGCTGTCGGCCCGATCACCTCGGGCTTCCTCCTCGAGCACTTCTACTGGGGTTCGGTCTTCCTGGTGAACGTGCCGATGATCATCGTCGCCCTGGTCGCTGGTGCGATCTTGCTGCCCAAGTCGAAGGACCCGGAGCAGAACCCGCTCGACTTCCTGGGCGCTCTGCTCTCGATCGTCGGCCTGGTCGCCCTCGTGTACTCGATCATCGAGGGACCGCACCACGGTTGGCTCTCCGCCGAGTCGCTCCTCACCTTCGGCATCGCCGTCGTCTCCATCGGCCTGTTCGCCCTCTGGGAGTCCAAGGCCCGGTACCCGATGCTCGATCTGAAGCTGTTCCGGGACCGTCGCTTCAGCGTGGCCTCCGGCGGCATGACGCTGACCTTCTTCGCCATGTTCGGAACGTTCTTCCTCGTGGCGCAGTACTTCCAGATGGTGCTCGGCTACTCGCCGCTCGAGTCCGGGCTGCTGCAACTGCCCATGGCTGCGGTGATGATGGCGATCGCCCCGCAGATGCCCAAGATGGTGGCCCGCTTCGGTGCCCACCGGGCGGTGCCGGTCGGCCTCGGCCTGATCGCGGTCGGCATGGCCGTGTTCTCGCAGGTCCAGACCGACAGCTCGCTGGTCCTGATCTACGTGTCGATCCTTCCCTTGGCCGCGGGCATGGCGATCACCATGACACCGCTCACGACGCTCATCATGGCGTCGGTGCCGCTCGGCAAAGCCGGTGTCGGCTCGGCCATGAACGACACCACCCGGGAGCTCGGCGGCGCCCTCGGCGTGGCCGTGCTCGGCTCGGTCGTGACGTCGCAGTACACCGGCTCCCTCGGCCCGGCTCTCACCGGGCTCTCCGCGCAGGCTCAGGCCATGGCCGACTCTGGCCTCGCCGGTGCTCTCCGAGTGGCGAGCGAGCTTCCCGGCTCGGCCGGTGAATCGCTGGCCGCTGCGGCCAAGCAGTCGTTCGTCGACGGGCTCTCGATGGCGGCCTTCGTGGCCACCATCGTGGTGATCGCCGCCGCGGTCGCCGCCTGGTTCCTCCTGCCCGCCCACTTCGGCATGCAGGCCACCGCTCCCGCCGGCCCGGCCGGAACCGACCCGGGCGATGACTTCTCGCTCGAGGGCACGCTCGACGTGCTCGACGGCATTCCGTTCGGCGCGAACCCCGAGGATGGCGCGGCCGGTACCGCGGTCGACGAGGGCCAGCGCGAGCCCTCGCCCATCATCGACTGACCGAATCCACCACCCACGAGCAGTGCCGGCCCCGATGGGACCGGCGCTGCTCGTTCTCGTTTGCCGGCGTCACCTCGCCAACCCGCCCGAAACCCTTTGAACTTCGTAGGTGAGAGCGCCCGTTTGGGCGCTGTGGCATACGAAGTTCGGTTGGGCGGCGCTGAGGTGACCGACGAGAGGGTCAGCTGATGCCGAGGGCGTTCGGGGGGATGACGCCGAGCTTGCCGGCTTCGTAGTCGCTGAACGCCTGGATCAGCTCGGCCCGGGTGTTCATGACGAACGGGCCCTGCCAGGCCACCGGCTCACCGATCTTCTGGCCGCCGAGGACCAAGACGTCGAAGGCGTCGGTCCGTGCATCGGGGCTGGGCGATCCGCCGATGGTGAGCACGTCGCCGGGATGGGTGACTGCGAGCTGGCCGCTGGCGAGCGGACGGCCCTGTGGCCCGATGGTGCCGGCCCCGGACAGGCCGTAGGCCAGGCCGTTGAAGTGCTCGGGCCAGGGCAGGCGCACCTGGGCCCCCGGCTCGATGGTGAGGTGGAGCAGGGTGATGGGCGACTTGGTGCTGCCCGGGCCCTGGTGGCCTCCGAGCTCGCCGGCGATCACCCGGATGAGGGCACCGCCGTCGGGAGAGGTGAGGAGCGTGACGTCCTCCCCTTCGAGCGACTGGTACGCCGGGCTCGACCACTTCTTCTCGGCCGGGAGGTTCACCCACAGCTGGATGCCGTGGAAGAGCCCGCCGGACGCGACGAGCGCCTCGGGCGGGGTCTCGATGTGGAGCAGGCCGCTGCCGGCGGTCATCCACTGCGTGGCGCCGTTGGTGATGACCCCGCCTCCGCCATGGGAGTCCTGGTGGAGGAACGTCCCGTCGATGATGTAGGTGACGGTCTCGAAGCCGCGGTGCGGGTGCCACGGCGTGCCCTTGGGCTCGCCGGGTGCGTACTCGACCTCGCCCATCTGGTCCATGTGGATGAACGGGTCCAGATCGTGGAGCTCGACCCCGGCGAAGGCCCGGGTGACGGGGAAGCCTTCGCCCTCGAACCCCTGGGGGCCGGTGGTGACGGTCTTGACCGCCCGCTCGGTGCGGGTGGCCGCGTCGGGCTCGGCCAGCCGGGGGAGGGTGAGGATGTTCTCGACGGTGACTGCGGGCATGGTGTCCGTCCTTTGGTCTGCGGCGACCCCGGTGCGAGGTCCTGCCGGTTCCCCCTTCCGAACATAGTTGACAGATCAACTATTCCGCGGAGGGGACCTCCAGGAACACCGGAGAGAGGCGGATCTCGAGTGCCGTGGCTGCGGCATCGAGCTCCGCTTCAGTCCACACCAGATCGTCGGGGTACGCATCGACGACCTCGCCTGTGGCGCTCATCCAGGCGAGCACCGCATCGGCCCACCGTTCCTCGAGCAGCGCCTCGCGGACCTCGTTCAGCGAGGAGCCGAGCTGCTGCGGTGCTGTCTGGGCGACGAGTTGGACGGCTAGCACCCGGCCGAGGACCTCGGCGTCCTCGGCGAGGAAGACCTGGGGCGGGTCGCTGCGGACGATGGCAACGGCGGCGCGGCCGCTCAACTTGGGACGGGGCAGATCAGGCATGGGACTCGCCTTCGGTCAGGTGGCGCGAACCGCGGTCCGCAACCGCTCGATGTCCTCGCGGGAGGTGAGGACGATGAGGTCGCGGATCGGGCGACGAGGGCCGACCACCGCGTCGAGCGCGGCCCGGCCGGGGCTGCCCTCGGGCGGAAGGTCGGTGGTGAGGAGGACGAAGGGCGTGTCCTCGTGCGTCTGGTGCAACACGGCGGCCTTGGCGATGGCCTTGTACATGGTCTCGGCGCGCCGGAGCCCGGGACGAGACAGCGTGAAGCCGCCGGCGACGTCGAAGTGCCAGGTCTGGCCGTCGGGAGCGAGCGCGACGAACCGGAGCTCGATGCCCGCGGGCAGGGTGGCGTTCTCGGTGATCGAGGTGAACCCGGCGTCGCTGATCGCCGTCTTGGCCAGCTCCTTGGCGGCAAGGCCGTCTCGCACGCCCCGCACCTCGAACGGCTCGTCGGGGTCCTCCTCGCCCCGAGCGGACGGGGTGGTGACCTCGGCCCGCAGCGGTGCTGGCCCCGCGGCCTCGACCTCTGCGATCCGGGCCTGCTCGGCCGCGATGCGCTGGTTCGCGGTCTCGATGTAGGCGGCTTCGGTGTCGTAGCCGAGGTAGTGGCGCTCGGAGCCGACCGCGGCCACCGCGGTGGTGCCGGACCCCATGAACGGATCGAGCACGACGTCGCCACGGTACGTGTAGAGGTTGATGAGCCGCTCGGGCAGCTCCACCGGGTACGGAGCTGGGTGGCCGACCCGGGTGGCGCGCTCGGGCGCGATGTCCCAGATGTCGGTGGTGGCCTCCATGAACTCGTCCCGGAAGAGCGAGCCCTCCGAGGGGAGCCCGCGCTGGTGGCGCTGGCGCTGCGTGACCGC
This sequence comes from uncultured Iamiaceae bacterium, assembly GCA_964501845.1. Lineage (GTDB taxonomy): Bacteria > Actinomycetota > Acidimicrobiia > Acidimicrobiales > Iamiaceae > Aquihabitans. Next base: position 13,243 of record CAZCVS010000016.1, on the reverse strand, counting down.
CCGGTCCAGACGGCCCTTGCTGGCGACGATGATCCGCTCCGACAGGTCCCGCAGCACCGGGTTGGACGGCCGCTGGAACGAGCCCCAGGCACACGACCCCGAAGCGCCTCGCTGCTTGACCCAGATGATCTCGGCGCGCATCAGCAGCCGGAGGCGGTCCTGGAGGATGCGGGTGACGTCGGCGGAGAGCGACCGGTACGGCTTGCGGCCGAGGTTGGCGACGTTGACGGCGATGCGGCCGCCCGGTTCGAGCGTCCGGACGCACTCGGCGAACACCGCTTCGAGCATCGACAGGTACTCGAGGTAGGTGGCGGGGATGTGGCCCTCGCCCAGCGCCTCCTCGTAGGCCTTTCCGGCGAAGTACGGCGGCGAGGTCACGACGAGTGCCACCGATGCGTCCGGCACCTGGTGCATGTCGGCGGCGCTGCCGTGGAAGATCTGATCGACCACGCGGTCCTCGGCGAGGTGCTGGTCGTCGGAGATCTCCGGCATGGTGAAGCGCTCGTAGAAGCCCGACGCGTCGTGGTTCTCGCGCTTGCCGACACCGAAGTTGGACGTGGTCGTCCGTTGCCGCTTCGGTCGCTCAGCCATGGACGAAACCCTACCGGTGGGCAGTGACAGCGAACCGCCTCTGGTCGCGCGGGTGTTCGCACCCCATCGAACCCGGCACCGATCCAGGACGGTGGTGTCCGTGATCGGTGCCGAGAAGCGGGCGGGCCGGCGGGGGCCAGACGCTTCAGCCCTCGGGCTCGAACCAGACGACGGCGAGCGGCGGGAGGGTGAAGCGGGCCGAGGTGGGCTGGCCGTGGGCCGGGGGGCCGTCGGCCACGACGGCGCCGAGGTTGCCGACACCCGATCCGTCGTAGACCGAGGCATCGGTGTTGAGGACCTCGCGCCACCGACCCGGGGCCGGCATGCCGACGAGGTGGTCGTAGTGGACCGTGGGGGAGAGGTTGGCCACGCAGACCAGCTGGTCGCCGGGACCGTCGGCGGCGGGGGTGCCGTGGCGGACGAACGCCGAGACGTTGATGTCGGCATCGTTGTTCAGCCAGGCGAAGCCGTCGGGATCGACGTCGCGTGACCACAGCGCAGACCGGTCGCGGTAGGTGCGGTTGAGGTCGCGCACGAGGTGCTGGACGCCGAGGTGGCCGGGGTCGTCGAGCAGGTCCCAGTCGAGCTGGGCGTCGTGGTCCCACTCCCGAGCCTGGGCCAGCTCGCCCCCCATGAACAGCAGCTGCTTGCCGGGGTGCGCCCACATCCACGCGTAGAGGGCCCGGAGGTTGGCGAGCTGCTGCCAGCGGTCGCCCGGCATCTTGGCCAGCAGGGACCGCTTGCCGTGGACGACCTCGTCGTGGCTGAGCGGCAGCACGAAGTTCTCGCTGAAGCCGTAGTGCACGCCGAACGTCAGGTCGTGGTGGTGGTGCTTGCGGTGGATCGGGTCCTTGGCGAAGTAGTCGAGCGTGTCGTGCATCCACCCGAGGCTCCACTTGAACGTGAACCCGAGGCCGCCGTGGTCGACCGGACGGCTGACGCCGGGCCACGCCGTCGATTCCTCGGCGATGGTGAACGCGCCCACGTCGTCGCGGTGGACCAGCACGTTGAGGCCCTTGATGAGGTCGACCGCCTCGAGGTTCTCCCGCCCGCCCGCCACGTTCGGGGTCCACTCGCCGGCGCCGCGGGAGTAGTCGAGGTAGAGCATGGAGGCGACGGCGTCGACGCGCAGGGCATCGGCGTGGAACTCTTCGATCCAGAAGCGGGCATTCGACAGCAGGAAGTTGCGCACCCCCTGGCGGCCGAAGTCGAACACGGAGGTGCCCCAGTCCGGGTGCTCGCCGCGCTGCGGGTCCGGGTCCTCGTAGAGGGGGGTGCCGTCGAAGCGGGCGAGCGCCCACTCGTCCTTCGGGAAGTGGGCGTGATCCTTGACTGGGTGCCCGCCC
>CAZCVS010000016.1:5354-11296 GCA_964501845.1 uncultured Iamiaceae bacterium | reverse complement strand
TGTCGATCAGGTGCTTGAGGTCGTCGGGCTCGCCCCAGCGGGCGGTCGGCGCGAAGTACGAGGTGACCTGATAGCCCCACGACCCGGCGAACGGGTGGCCCATCACCGGCAGCAGCTCGACGTGGGTGAAGCCCAGCTCGACGACGTACGCGGTCAGGTCAGCGGCAACGTCGCGGAAGCCGCGCTCCTGGTGGTCGAGCCCCCGCCGCCACGAGCCGAGGTGGACCTCGTACACCGACATGGGCTCGCCCAGCGCCTCGGTGGGGCGGGCCATCCATGCGGCATCGCCCCACACGTGGGCACCGCGGTGGACGATCGATGCCGTCTCGGGCGCCGGCTCGCTGCGGAAGGCGACCGGGTCGGCGTGCAGGACCGTCCGGCCGAGGTGGTCGGTGACCGCGAGCTTGTAGCGGTGGCCGAGGCGGGCGTGCGGGTTCCAACGGGTCCAGTACGGGCTGTCGGGGACCCGTTCCATCGGATCGGCCCCGGCGTCCCAACCGTTCCAATCGCCGACGACCGAGACGAGCGACGCGCCGGGCGCCCACACGCTGAAGCGGACCCCGTCGGCCTCGTCGTCGCCGACGAGGTGGGCACCGAGGAACCGGTGGACATCGGTGGCGCCCGAGTCGTCGAGCGTCGCGAGGCGCTCCGGGACGGGCGGCGGCGTCGGTGCGGAGGAGCCGGATGCCATCCCTTGACGCTACGGGGTGCAGCGGGTCGTATCGTCCGGGCCATGAGCGACCAGACCGACGGCACCGGCGAACTGCCCGAGCTCGATGCCGTGGAGCAGCGGATCCTCGGCAGCCTCCTGGAGAAGGAGCGGACGGTCCCGGCCTCCTACCCGATGACGCTCAACGGCCTGCGCACGGCGTGCAACCAGAGCTCCAGCCGAGAACCGGTGATGGACCTGGACGAGTCGACGATCGAGTCGACGCTCGACGGGCTGAAGGCCAAGGGGCTGGCCCGGATGGTCTACGCCAGCAGCGGTGCTCGGACGGTGAAGTTCCGCCAGGTGCTCGACGAGCGCCTCGGGCTCACGTCGGCCGAGCGGGCGGTCCTCACGGTGCTGCTCCTGCGTGGCCCGCAGGCGCCGGGCGAGCTCAAGACCCGCACCGAGCGGCTCCACGGCTTCGCCGACCGCCACGAGGTCGAGGTCCTGCTCACCGCGATGGCCGCCGCCCCCGAGCCGCTGGTGCACCAGCTCGAGCGCTTGCCCGGCCAGCAGGACCACCGCTGGATCCACCTGCTTGGCCCCGTCGACAGCGCCACGCCCGCGCTCACGCCCACGTCCGTGCCTGCTCCCGCGCTGCTGGCCCGAGACGCCGAGGTTGCCTCGCCCCCCGACGTGTTCGAGCAGCTGCCGTTCGATGGGGACGTTCCGCTGCCTGAGGTCGCCGACGAGCCCGACGAGGCCACCGAGGTCGCCGCCGACCAGGCCGAGGTCGAGACTCCGGTCGAGTCGGAGCCGCCGGAGCGGACGGCGGCGCGCTCGTTCCAGGCGTCGGCCGGCATCCAGGGCCGGCAGTTCGCCGAGCAGTGCGACACCCTGCTGACCCACTTCGGGTTCGAGCTGAAGGGCCGGCGGGTCTTGACCGAGGTTGGCGTCGAGATCGACCAGGAGGCGGTGAGCCCCGCCGGCACGACCGTGTGGTTCGAGTACAAGGGCAGCATCCAGGGCAAGCGCCCCGGCCTCATCCGCACCGACACGCTCAAGAAGGCCATCGCCAACGGTGCCCTGCTCCGCTCGTTGAGCGACCCGGCGCCCTACGTCGTGGTCACCTCGCACCTCCCCGAGGCCGGGTCGGGCGCGGCGATGCTCGACGCCGCCCTCCGCCTGCGCTACTTCGCCGATGTCGTGTGCCTCTACGACCCCAAGGCCACGGCCCGGCTCAGCGACTGGTAGGCGCCCTCCGGATCCAGCCCACGATGAGCGGCACGCCCACCTCGACGTCGTGGATCACGAAGGTGAACGGTCGGTCCACCGCGAACGTCTCGCCCTCGCCGGTGACGCTCCCCGGCTCCGCGGGAGCAGCATCGGCATCGTCGGGCAGCGAGGTCCCCGCCGCGTCGACGTCGACGACCGTCTGCTGGTGGAGCGAGTCGACCCGCAGCGGCTGGGCGCCGGTGTCGTCGGTCATCGGGAAGAGGTCGGCGCCGGGCGTGAAGATCGGCGTGAGCGCCTGGAGGTTGCCGACCGGTGCATCGACCGAGAAGACGGGCATCGAGAGCGAGACGTCCGCGGGCTCGGCGGGAGCGGTCAGCTCCGGGACCAGGGCCGCGAGGAGCTCGACGGGGCCCGGGTCCCGATCGCGGTCGGGGACCACGATCGTCATGGCGACGGCGTTGCCCGCGTAGGGGATGGTCACGGACCTCCACTCCAGCCCTCTGCGGACCACGAGCGACGCGTCGACGCCGATGGTCGCGACGTCGATCTCGGGGTCGGGCGCGCCCGGGTCGCGGAACGTTGCATCGGGGAGCGCCGCCATCGGCGTCTCCCACGGCGCCGAGAACGACAGCGCGCTGGTCACCACGAGCCGGGTCTCGTCGCGGATGGCGCCGACGGGGAGGATCTGCTCGACCTGGTCGCCCGTGCGCGAGGTGACCCACTGGTTGATGGCGGCGGTGGCCCGCTGCGGATCGTTGACCATGTCCGCCATCCACATGGAAGCGCTGTAGCCGCCGGTGAGCTGGTCGAGGAACGCCGGGGTCCACGTGGTGCCCGAGCGGCCCCAGAGCGCATCGCCGCGACCCACCTCCACGTGGCGGAGCTTGCCTCCGGGCCCACCCGTGGGCCCGTCGAGCCGGCGGGCCGTCTCGTCCGCCGCGTGGACCGCCCCGGTGAACGCCTCCGAACCGCCATCGGCCCCGAACACCTCGTCGAGCGACGCGGCCACGTCGCCCCGGCTCCCCGCCCGGAGCTGGGCGAGCACGCTGGTCATGGCGAGCGGCGACCACGCCCCGTCGCCGCCGCTGATGGTCAGGAGTTGCGGGTCGAGGAACGTCATCACGTTCCCGACGATCGCCGCGCCGGCCGTGGCCTCCTCGGGTGTGGGGTTCGGCGGCGTCCCGCTCCCCTCGACGTGGGTGGGCTCGAAGTACGTGGGCTCGTCGCTGCACGCGGCCGCGCCGACCAGGAGCAGACCGGTGGCGAGCAGCGGGATCACCCGCCGCCTTCGCACCGTCACGCCTCTGGTTCGGCGTCGGGCTTGAGCGAGCGGGTGATGCCGGGGCCGGTCGTCTCGGTGATCGGATCGTCGATGTCGTCGAGCTCGAGCCGCAGCGCCCGGCTCATCACCGCGTGGAGGTCGTACCAGCAGGTGATGTAGGTGAGCTCCAGGATCGCCAGCTCCGAGAGGTGCTCGCGCAGCGCGGCGAACGTGCCGTCGGAGGCCCGGCCGCCGTGCAGCACGAGGGCATCGGTCCACGCCAGCACGGCCCGCTCCGCGGCGGAGAACACGTCGCTCGTCTCCCACGACGAGATGGCCTGGATCTTCTCCTCGCTCACCCCGTTGTCCCGGCTGGCCTTGCAGTGCTGGGAGAACACGAAGCGGCTGCCCCTCGCCCAGCCGGCCCGGGTCTGGGCCAGCTCCCGCAGGATCGGCGGCAGCTCCCGGTCCTCGGAGCGGTAGAAGGCGAAGCCGCTGACGCAGTGCTCCATCAGCTCGGGGCTCTTGGCCACCACGGTCCACCAGTTGCCGGGGGTGCCGTTGTTCAGGCCCGGCTCGGCGACGGGGTCCCGGTCGCCGAAGATGAAGTCGTACATCAGCGGGACGATCCCGTCGGGGGCCTCGGCTCTGGGTACCTGGTGCAGTCTGGGCACGGGTCGGCTCCTCGGTCGTGCGGTTCGCGGTGGGCCGGACCGTACGCCTCGGCGCGGCCGCCGTCATCGGATCGCGCGCCAGTTGGAACCGAAAGGCCCATGCCGTCGTCGGGACGTCTCACTAGGTTTCGTGGTCCAGACGGCAGGAAGGGTGTGGGGTTGACCAAGCGCGGCGCGCTCATCGGCGGAGGGCTGGTCGTCCTCGTGGGCGTCATCGCCGCTGCGGTGTGGTTCGGCGTGCTCGCGCCGGACGACGAGACCGCCCGCCCGGGCGTGAAGGCGAGCGATCCTGCGGCCCAGGCGGCGGACGCGTACGCCGCCGCCTGGCAGGGCGGGACGCTGTCGAAGGTGAGGTTCGTCGACACCAACGGCGATGTGAACGCCAAGGCCCTCGCCATCACCGCCGGGCTGGGCTCCGGTGCGGCCGGCAAGCCGGTCAAGGCCGAGATCACGTCGATGCGCACCGTCCCGCCTCCGGTCGGCGAGGAGGACGGCCCCCGCCGCGTGGCGGCCACCATGGCGGTCACCTGGCAGCTCGACCCCGCCCGGACCTGGACGTATGACACCGAGGTGGCGCTCGTCGAGGACGCGTCGGGCGAGGGCGAGCCCGTGTGGCTCGTGGACTGGACGCCGGCGGCCGTGCACAGCCGCCTCGTCGAGGGCGACACGTTCCAGACCGTGCGGCTGCCGGCGGCGCGCGGTGAGATCCTCGGTCCCGACGGCACGCCGTTGGTCGGGCTGCGCCCGGTCGTGGTCGTCGGCATCCAGCCGGGGGCCACCACCGACCGCACGGCGGCAGCCCAGCGGGTGGCGGGGCTCGTCGGCGTCGATGCGGTCGGGCTCACCGAGCGGGTCGCGGCCGGGAGCGACACCGACCTCATCTCGGTCATCACCTTGCGCAAGGAGGCGTTCGAGCCGGTGCGGGCGCAGCTCGAGGCCATTCCCGGCGTGGTCCTCCAGGAGCAGGAGATCCCGCTCGCCCCCACCCGCGACTTCGCCCGGGCGCTCATCGGCACGGCCGGTCCCGCCACCGCCGAGATCGCTCAGGCGTCCAACGGCCGCATCGCCGAAGGCGACCTCACCGGCCTGTCGGGCCTCCAGGCATCGCAGGACGTCGCGCTCGCCGGACAGGCCGGGCTCTCGATCCGGGTGAAGCCCGCCGAGGGCGCTGGCCGGGAGGCGTTCGCCTTGAAGGACTTCCCCACGAAGCCCGGCGAGCCCGTCACCATCACCCTCGACACCGAGATCCAGGCCGCAGCTGACGAAGTCACGGCCGGCGCCCCGGGCCCGGCGGCGCTCGTCGCCATCCGGGCCAGCACCGGTGACGTGCTCGCCGTGTCCAACGGGCCCACCGGGGCCGACGGCTACAACCGGGCGCTCGTCGGGAAGTACCCGCCGGGCTCCACGTTCAAGATCGCCTCGGCGCTGGCGCTGCTGGAGAACGGCCTCACCCCCGAGACGGTGGTCGATTGCCCCGCCACCATCGTGGTGGGCAAGGAGTTCCGCAACGCCGAGGGCGAGGTGCTGGGCGCCGTGCCGTTCAGCAAGGACTTCGCCGACTCGTGCAACACCGCGTTCGTCGGCCAGTCGCGCACGATCTCCGCCCAGCAGCTGGCCGACACGGCCAAGAAGCTGGGGTACCGGGAGCTGGACCTCGGCGTGCCAGTGTTCGGCGGCTCGGTGCCGGTGACCGACAGCGAGACCGAGCACGCCGCCAACATGATCGGCCAGGGCAAGGTCGAGGCCAGCCCGTTCGCGGTGGCGCTGGCGTCTGCCTCGGTGGCGAGCGGCCGCTCGCTCACGCCCCGCCTGATCATCGACCCCGACGACCCCCAGCCGGCGGCGGGCGTGGCGCTCGATGCCCCCACCACCGAGGCCCTGCGCGGTCTGATGCGCGGCGTGGTCACCGAGGGAACCGGCGGCGCGGTGCTCGGCATCCCGGGCGGTGACGTCTCCGGCAAGACCGGCACGGCGGAATACGGCACCGAGTCCCCGCCGCGGAGCCACGCGTGGTTCACCGGGTTCCAGGGCGACATCGCCTTCGCCGTGCTGGTCGAAGACGGCGGCTTCGGCGGTCGAGTCGCGGCACCCCTCGCCGCCGACTTCCTCACCAAGCTCGCCG
>CAZCVS010000016.1:0-5254 GCA_964501845.1 uncultured Iamiaceae bacterium | reverse complement strand
TTCACCTGGGGGGTGGCGCACGCCAGCTACCAGGTCGAGGGGGCGTGGGACGTCGACGGCAAGGGCCCGTCGATCTGGGACACGTTCACGCACGGCGGCGGCCGGGTCCGCAACAAGGACACCGGCGACACGGCGTGCGACTTCTACCACCGCTACGCGGAGGACACGGACCTGGTGAGGACCCTCGGGTTCGACGCCCAGCGCTTCTCGATCTCGTGGCCCCGCGTCCTGCCCAACGGCACCGGGAAGGTCAACGAGCAGGGCCTGGACTTCTACGACCGGGTCGTCGACGCCTGCCTCGAGCGCGGGGTCGCCCCGTGGGTCACGCTCTACCACTGGGACCTCCCGCAGGCGCTCCAGGACCGGGGCGGCTGGGCCAACCGCAGCATCGTCGGCTGGTTCGAGGAGTACGCCGGCGTCGTGGCCGACCGCCTGGGCGACCGGGTCAAGGACTGGATGGTGTTCAACGAGCCGTGCAGCTTCCTGGTGGTCGGGAACCTGCTCGGCTACCACGCACCCGGGACCCGCAGCCTCCGCAAGTACCTGGCCGGCACCCACCACGTGAACCTGGCGCAGGCCGCGGGGGCGAGGGCGCTGCGGGCGAAGGTGACCGACGCCAACGTCGGCACCACCCACATCGTCACGCCGATGCGCTCCAAGCGCGACACCGAGCGCGACCGCCGGGCCAAGGCCAGCATCGACGTCATCGCCAACCGCATCTTCTGGGAGCCCAACTTCGGGCTGGGCTACCCGGTCGACGACGCACCGCTCATCGCCGGCATCGAGAAGTACGTGAAGCCCGGCGACGACACCGCCATCAAGGTCGACTGGGACTTCGTGGGCGTGCAGTACTACCAGCGCCAGCTGGTGAAGCCGTGGCCGGTGCCCAAGCTCCGCGGCGTCCCCTGGATCAGCCGGGACTTCCGCAACTACGAGATCACCGCCATGGGGTGGGAGGTCCAGCCCGACGGCTTGTACGAGGCGCTCGAGCGGTTCCACGCCTACGGCAAGGTGCCGAAGCTGACCGTCACCGAGAACGGCTCGGCCTACCCCGACGTGCTCACCAACGGCCGCATCCACGACGACCGCCGCACCGCGTTCTACGAGGCCCACCTGGCCGAGGTCCGCCGCGCCGTGCGCGACGGCATCCCCGTCGACGGCTACTTCTGCTGGTCGCTCATGGACAACTTCGAGTGGGCCGAGGGCTACGACCCGCGCTTCGGCCTCGTCCACGTCGACTTCGCCACCCAGCAGCGCACCATCAAGGACACCGGCTACTGGTTCCAGCAGTTCCTGGGTGCCGAGTCCACCGTCCCCGCCTGACCGATCAGGTCGTCTGTGTGGCGACCAACCGGTTCCCCGACCATCCGTTGGCGGACTGAGGGGACCGGTCGCTCAGGCGGTGAGGTCGAGCAGGTCGGCGAGGCGATCACGAACCTGGGCGAGCACCATCGGGCCCACGTTGCCACGGACCTGTGAGATGCGCGACGACGACACGCCGCGCACATGCTGGCACTGCGCGACCGATACCCGATCGAGACCGTTGATGACGTCCGGCTCGATGACGACCTCCGAGTCTTCGTGGCGCACGGTCGATGTGGCCGGGACGACCTGGACGATGGACGGAGCGAAATCGAGCGTCACCTGCGCGGTGACCACGATGGCTGGATGGAGGAAACCCGCTTCGTTCCCGTGGGGGATGCCGAAGTCGAGGTCGATCACGTCACCCGAGGTCAGCATCGAGCCAGGCGATCTCGTCGGCGTCGAGCGGCCGCGCGAGCTGGCGTCCCATCCGTTCCTGGCGGAGCCTCCGGACGGCAAGGTCCACGGTCTTCCCCACGGTGAGGCCCAGCTCCCCGGCGAGGCGCTTCAGGTCGTCGTGGGTCTTCCGGTCGATGCGGACGCTCGTGGACTGCATGCAGATCAGCATACAAGCGGTGTCGACATCGGGCTCGGTCGATTGGGCAATCGGTGCGGTGTCCATCACGGCAGGGTGGTCGCTGCTCCGAGGATCGGGGCGGGGTGCGACCGATCTGGCTCGGGCCGTCCGCCTCCGGCGTACGGTCGGGCCGATCCTCCGCGGCCGACGTCGTACAAACGGGATCGCCGGCGCTCTTGTTCGGTATGGAGGTCACGACGGTGCGAGACGACGAGGCGGCGTTCACCGGCTTCGTGACCGACGCGGAGCCGCGGCTGCGACGGGCGTTCACCTTGCTGCGCGGCGCGGACATCGGCGGTGACGCCACGGCCGAGGCGTTGGCGTGGGCCTGGGAGCACTGGTCGCAGGTGCAGGACATGACCAACCCGGTCGGCTACCTGTACCGGGTCGGGAGCAGTCGCACCCGCTACCGGGAGGAGCGGTTCCCGCACGCCCCGCCGCCGCCCGACGCGCCGGGGTTCGAGCCCGGCCTCGTGCCGGCGCTCGCCCGGCTGACGGTGCGGCAGCGCACCGCCGTCGTGCTGGTGCACGGCTGCGGGTGGACCCACCAGGAGGTGGCCGATGCGCTGGACCTGTCGAGGTCCTCGGTCGGGACGCACGTGGAGCGCGCCATGGCGCAGCTCCGAACCGAGCTGGGAGCGACGAGCGATGGATGACGTGGAGCAGCAGATCGAGGCGTGGGCCGATGTGACCGCCCCGCCGTCGGAGGAGTCGATCGCCGCGGCCGACGTGATCGAGGGCCGGGTGCCGGTTGCCGCCGGCCCGCCGATCGCCCCCGTGGTCCCGCGGCGCCGGGAGCGCTGGCTCGCCGTCGTCGCCGCCGTGTTCGTGTTGGCCGTCGTCGGGGTCGGGCTGGTCCTCCAGGACGACCAGCCCGAGCACCTGCGTGCCGAGCAAACCCCCGTCACCACGACCCGCTCGGAAGCCGTGCCCGAGGTCCGGTACGACCTCTTGGGCGTCGTCTACCACGAGGTCGACCAGGCCGTCGCCCTCGCCGCGGCCCAGTCCCAGAAGGAGCTGGAGCGGCGCTGGTCCGATGCCGGGGCGACCAGTCCGATGCCCGTCGTGGACTTCGACCGTTCGCTCGTCGTGAGCATCACGATCGCCGACGACACCTGCCCGCCCGAGCTCAGTGGGTTCCGCCGCGAGGGCTCAGCCATCGAGCCGCGCTTCGTCGAGGGAGCCACCGAGGAGGGATGCGACGGAACGTTCATGGCGACCTACTTCGTGGCGCTGGAGTGGGACACGACCGGCGACGAGTTCCTCCTCGTCCAGACGGGGTTCCGGCCCGAGGATGACCAGGAGACCCTCGAGGTGGTCCGCCGGGGGACCGCACCGGTCCCGGATGCGACGACGACCGTGCCCGACCGTTCCGTGGGTGAACCGGTCGAGTTCCGGCTGCTCGCCGCTTCGGACCTCGGCGAGGAGGAGCCGGGTGCCCTCCACGCGGCCCAACTGCCGGGCGAGGTCGCCGAGCTCTGGCTGGATGCGGCGCAGGCGCCTCCGATCCCGGAGGTCGACCTCGACCGGGAGGTGGTCGTGTCGCTCACCACCTGGGGCAGCCCGTGCGACGTCCTCACCGGCCTGGTGCGCACCGAGACGGGGTTCACGCCGCGCTTCGTGCAAGAGCCGGGGGAGGAGCCCTGCGACGAGTTCCTCTCGACGACGACGAACGTCATCGCCATCCCGTGGGCGGTGATCGGCGACGGCGCGACCTTGGAGATCCCCGCCCACGAGTCCCAGTATCCGGACCTGCCCGAGACCGCCTACTCCGACCGCCAGCTCCAGCTGACGAGGATGACCGACCCCGACGTGACCACCTCGCTCCGGCTCGATGCGACCGAGGTGGCTGCCGGTGGCGAGATCGCGGGCACCGTCACCGTCGTCAACGACAGCGGTGAGGCCGTCGGGGCCACGACCTGCGGCGACCTGTTCCGAGCCAGCCTCACCCACAGCACCGGCTACCGGCAGCCGATCCACCGGAACTTCTGCGCCACCGGCTTCACCATCCCGGAAGGGACCTCGACCTACCCCGTCACGGTGGAGGGCAACTTCACCACGTGCCTGCCGCCGTACTCGCGGCCCGGGGCCAGTCCGCCCTGCGAGGACGACGGCACGCCACCTCCGCTGCAAGCGGGCACCTACCTGCTGACCATCCAGCCGCCACCGGGCGTCCCGCCGCCCGACCCGGTCACGATCACCATCACCTGAGCACCGTTCTCGCGCGCGTTCCGGCGGATCGTGACGCGGGTGCTCAGTGGTTCGGGAGGACGCAGGCGCGGTCGAGGCCGAGGACGTGGTTGAGGCGGCCGAAGGCGATCCACGAGCCGAGGCACATCGACAGCTCGACGATCTCCCCCTGCGAGTAGTGGGCGTTCATGCGCTCCCAGAACTCGGCGTCGAGGTTGTCGTGATCGGTGGCGAAGCGCTCGGCGTACTCGGCGGCGAGGCGGGTGCGGTCGTCGAACGCGTCGGTGGTCCGCCAGTCCTCGACGGCGGTGTCGAACGCCTCCTCGACGGTCTCGCCGTCGCGATCGGTGCGCCAGTCCTGGCAGAACAGGCAGCCGTTGATCTGGGCGATGCGCAGGCGGGCGGCTTCGAACTCGCGGAGCCCGAGCGTGGTGTGCTCGTACACGCTCTGGGCGAACGTGGACGCGGCGACGCCGATGCCGGGCACCATCTCGCCCCACACGTAGAAGATGGGGTCCTTGCCGTCGGGGATCTCGATGCCTGCGGGCTCGATCTTCATGCGGTGACCTTCCTTCCGAGCTTGCCGGCGCCGGGGGTGAGCGGGACGTCGAGGGCGTCGTACACGCCGGGGCCAGCGGCGCGCAGCCACGGGATGGCGTTGACGAGCCGGCCGGCCGCGGTGGCGTTGCCGCCGGCCGCTCGGTTGCCGCCCTCCTCCTCGGCTTCGAGGCTGAGGCTGATGCGCGGGCTGCCCTCGATGATGACGGTGTGGGCGCCGGCACCCCCGTCGGCGGGCGATGGCCAGTCGGGGGCGACCGACGGATGGATGCGGGTGATGTGCTCCAGCACGATGACCGGCTCGCCGTCGACGATGCCCTGGACCTCGAACCGCAGCCCGCCCTGGGTGCCCTCCTCGAACGCGCCCATCACGTTGTGGACGGTGGACTCCAGCGCCCGGCGCTGCACGGTCTCGCGGATCTCGTCGAGCTCGACGCCCAGGGCCCGGGCGATGAGGCGGACCTGGCCGCCCCAGACCATCGTGGGCACGGTGGGCGCCACCATCATCGGCTCGTAGTCCATGGGCTGGCCCATGCCGACCAGGTAGCGCACCGAGTCGGGCTGGTC
>CAZCVS010000015.1:16926-18480 GCA_964501845.1 uncultured Iamiaceae bacterium | reverse complement strand
GGGCCAGAGACGGAGGCGGATGAGCGCGGTCATTGGGTCGAGATTTGCCGACGCGACGCGCCGGTCGCTATTCCAGTGTGAGGGGGAGATCCTCGGCTCGCCGAGATCTCGAGTGGGAAGGCCAGCACGTGGGTCCAGCCAACGCAGCGGATGAGGCGACCGGGCGACCCGACACGCTGCCGCTCGGCGCGCCCACCTCGGTCGGGAGCCTCCCCCACACCGATCGCGAGGCGGCCATCGCGTTCGTCCTCGAACGCACCGCGGAGCTGCCGGCTGCACCCACCCTCCCGCGCCTCGATCTCCTGGAGATGATGATCCCGCAGGGGCTCTGGGGGGTCCAGGGGGTGACGGTGGCCGACGACGGGTCCTTCTCCATCGCCGACGTCACCGCCCTCGACCCGGCGGCCCCGCTGGGCGACCGCCCGCTCGCCGGCCGGCCGTTCACGACGTGGCGCCGGTTCCTGGAAGCGGTCGCCGGCCGCACCGGCCCGATCAAGCTCCAGCTGACTGGGCCCGTCACCCTCGGCCTGGCCCTCGTCGACGCCGGCGCACCCGTCGACATCGCCTTCGCCGTTGCCAGCGGTGCCGTCGCCACCCGCGCCCGCGATCTCGTCGCCCTCGCCGAGGAGCGGGCGCCGAGCGTGCCCCGGGTGGTCGTGTTCGACGAGCCCGGGCTCGTGGGCGGGCTCCGCACCGATCTGCCGCTGCCCGGTGAGCAGGTCGTCGACATCTTGTCCGGCGCGCTCGCCGCCATCGAGGACGGTGCGCTCACCGGCGTGCACGTCTGCGGGGCGGCGGACTGGCGCCTCATCATGCAGGCCGGACCGGGCCTGCTGTCGATGCCCCTCGGCGCCGACGTCACCGGTTCGGCGGGGGCGCTCGGCGCCTACCTCGAGCGCGGTGGCTGGATCGCCTGGGGTGCGGTGCCCACCGACGGCCCCCTCGGCGAGCACAACTCGCGGTACTGGCGCCAGCTCTCGGCGCAGTGGTGCGAGCTGGTGCAGAACGGGTGCGATCCGGTCCTTCTTCGCCGCCAGGCGCTCGTGACCCCTGTCTGCGGGCTCGCGCTCCACGACGAGACCCAGGCCGACCACGTCTTCACGCTCACCCGCGAGCTCGCCGAGAAGATCCACGACCAGGTCACCGGCATCCGCCTCTCCGTCGGCGCGTAGCCGCCTCCGGGCATCCGCCGGGACGATCTTCCTCATCTGTGACAGAGTTCACGGCGATCGGCGGTCTCACCCCGCCCAGCCCGTCGGTCGTCAGGGGAACCACCATGTCGAGCTTCCGCTTCCGTTCTTCGCGCCGGGCCGCCGCCGCGTTCGCCGCGGTCCTCGTCGTGAGCCTGGTGGCCACCTCGTGCGGTGGCTCGAAGGCGAGCGACGGGGAGGGCGGGCCGCCGGACAAGGAGGACGCGTGCCTCGACGTCTCGTGCGGCGAGAGCGGCCTGGCCGACGCGGGAGAGCCGACCCGGGGCGGGACGATCGTGTACGGGATCGAGGCGGAGACGAGCGGCGGCTTCTGCATACCCGAGGCCCAGCTCGCCATCTCCGG
>CAZCVS010000015.1:0-16826 GCA_964501845.1 uncultured Iamiaceae bacterium | reverse complement strand
GACCGCAAGCTCATCGGGACGGGCCCGTTCGCGTTCGAGAGCTGGTCGCAGAACGACAAGCTCCGTGCCACTCGCAACGAGGACTACTGGCAGATCGCGCCGGATGGGGAGCCCTACCCGTACGCCGACGCCGTCGAGTTCCGCGTGCTGTCGGACTTCCAGGTCCGGCTGAACTCGCTCGCGAGCAGCGGTGGCATCAACATCATGCACACCTCGAATGCGGAGGCGATCGGTGGCGAGCTGCTCGATCGGCGCAACGACGGCGAGGTCAACATGCTGGTGTCGGAGGCGTCGGCCGAGCCCACGTTCATCCAGCTCAACAACACCCAGCCGCCCTTCGACGACATCCGCATGCGCAAGGCCCTCGCGCTCGGTCTCGACCGCGACGAGCTGAACGAGACCCAGAACGACGGCCTGCCCACGGTGGCCAACGGGCCCTTCGCTCCCGACACGTCGTCGTACGTCGAGGATCCGGGGTTCCCGGACTACGACCCGGAGGCGGCCGAGGAGCTCATCGCCGACTACGTGGCCGACGGCGGCAAGGCGTCGTTCACGCTCTCCACCGGCGTGGACCCCGCCACCCTCCGCTTCGCCGAGCTCATCCAGCAGCGGGCCAAGAAGGTGGGCTTGGAGATCTCCCTCGTGAAGCGGGACCAGGCGGCGGTGATCGACGACGCCATCGGCAAGAAGTACCAGGCGATGCTGTTCCGCAACTTCCCCGGCGGCGACCCCGACGGCAACTACGTGTGGTGGTACGGCAAGGACAACCCGGTGAACTTCAGCGGGTACGACGACCCCGACATCAACCGATTGCTCGACGAAGGCCGCGGCGAGACCGATCCCGAGAAGCGCCAGGAGATCTACCAGCAGATCAACGGGGTCTTCGCTGAGCAGGTGTACACGATCTGGACCTGGTTCACCCCGTGGGCCGTGGTGGAGGATGCCTCGGTGCACGGCATCGTCGGCCCGCCGCTCCCCGGCGACGACCCGAGCGAGCCGGGCGAGGCCAGCACCGACGACCCGACCCGCCAACCCACGAAGGGCCTCGCCAACGGCCACACGCTGATCGGCCTCTGGATCGACCAGTAGGCCGGGTGCGCCGCCGGCGCCGGCAGCGTTCGGGCTGATCGACGCGCCCTGATGTCCGTTTCCTGATCTTTCCTTGTGTTTCACACGCGCCCTCGGTACCGTCGACCGCATGGAGGCGCTCATCGATGACCGGCTGATCGAGCTGCCTCCCGATGTGCTCGCCGAGCGGGAACGCCTCGGCCTCGACACCCGTGACGAGGTCTGGGACGGCGTTCTGCACATGAACCCTCCACCCCAGTACGAGCACAGCCGGGTTCAGGTTCAGCTCTTCCGCCACCTGGACCGCCTCGCCGCGGCGCAGGGCCTCGATGTGCACCCCGAGGTCGGCCTCTTCAACCCGGCGCACCTGACACCGCACGACTACCGCGTGCCGGACCTCACCGTGTTCGATCCCGAGATCATCAGCGAGCGGGGCCTCGAAGGCGCGGCCGCCCTGGCCCTCGAGGTGCGGTCACCGGGCGACGACTCGTTCAAGAAGCTGCCGTTCTACGACGCCATGGGCGTCGGGGAGGTGGTGATCGTCGATCGCGCATCGGCCTGGGCCCGGCACTGGACTCGGGTCGAAGGGCGACTGGTCGAGTCCCACCCGCCTGACGGGCGCCATCGGCTGATCTGCGTCCCGCTCGCCATCTGGTCGGACGGCGAGCACCTGTACGTCGAGGTCGACGGCACCACCAGCCCGGTCTGATCGGCCCGCTCCGGGGTCGTTTAGCACTGATTGGGGGCCATTGACGCTGGTGTAATTACAAGCCTGTTATCTAGGGCATGTCGATCGCCGAAGCCGCCCCGAAGACCTCTGCCGAACCGACAGCTGATGCGCCTCACAGCGGCCTGGCGGGTGGGATGCAGGTGCGCAAGCGCAACGGGGACCTCGAGCCGGTCGACCTGAACAAGATCGTGCGCGCGGTGGAGCGCTGCGCGGCCGGCCTCGATGGGGTGGATCCGCTCCGGGTCGCCACCAAGACCATCAGCGGCCTGTCGCACGGCGCGACCACCACGGAGCTCGACGAGCTGTCGATCCGCACCGCGGCCAGCCTCATCACCGAGGAGCCGTCGTACTCCCGCCTCGCCGCCAACCTGCTGGCCGCGTTCATCTCCAAGGAGGTGCGCAACCAGGGGATCCAGTCGTTCTCGCAGTCGATCGGCGCTGGCGCCGCCCAGGGCGTGATCAGCCCGACCACCGCCGAGTTCGTCCTGCGCAACGCCCGCAAGCTCGACGACGCCATCGACCAGGACGCCGACCGCACCTTTGAGTTCTTCGGGCTGCGAACCGTGTACGACCGGTACCTGCTGCGCCACCCGGAGACGCGCTCGGTGACTGAGACGCCGCAGTACTTCATGCTGCGCGTGGCCTGCGGCCTGTCGACCAGCCCGGAGGAGGCCATCGACCTCTACCGGCTGATGAGCCGCTTCGAGTACCTGCCGAGCAGCCCGACGCTGTTCAACTCGGGCACGGCGCACCCGCAGATGTCGTCGTGCTACCTCCTGGATTCGCCCATCGACGAGCTCTCGGCCATCTACGACCGGTACAAGGATGTGGCCCAGCTGTCGAAGTTCGCCGGCGGCATCGGCCTGTCGTACTCCCGAGTGCGCAGCCGGGGCTCGCTGATCCGGGGCACCAACGGGCTGAGCAACGGCATCGTCCCGTTCCTGAAGACGCTCGACTCGTCGGTCACCGCGGTGAACCAGGGCGGCCGCCGCAAGGGCGCGGCGTGCGTCTACCTGGAGACGTGGCACGCGGACATCGAGGAGTTCCTCGAGCTGCGCGACAACACCGGCGACGACGCCCGCCGCACCCACCACCTGAACCTGGCCCACTGGGTGCCGGACCTGTTCATGGAGCGGGTCGAGAAGGACTGGATGTGGTCCCTGTTCGATCCGAAGGAGGTACCCGAGCTGGTCGACCTCCACGGCGCCGAGTTCGAGGCCGCCTACGCCAAGGCCGAGCAGGACGGCCGCTACGTCCGCCAGCTCCGGGCCCGTGAGCTCTACGGCCGCATGATGCGGACGCTGGCCGAGACCGGCAACGGCTGGATGTGCTTCTCGGACACGTCGAACCGCACGTGCAACCAGGCCGCCGAGCCGCAGAACGTGGTGCACCTCTCCAACCTCTGCACCGAGATCATCGAGGTCACCGACGCGGAGAACACCGCGGTCTGCAACCTCGGCTCGCTGAACCTGGGCCGCTTCGCCACGCGCGGCGCTGACGAGCCGATGGACTGGGAGCGCCTGCGCTCGGCGGTGCACACGGCGGTGCGGTTCCTCGACCGGGTGATCGACATCAACTTCTACCCGACCGATGCCGCCGAGCGGTCCAACGACGGCTGGCGTCCGGTGGGCCTCGGCGTGATGGGCCTCCAGGATGTGTTCTTCGAGCTGCGGCTGCCGTTCGACTCGCCCGAGGCGCTCGCCCTGTCCACCCGCGTCGCCGAGGAGATCTACCTGGCCGCGCTCGACACGTCGGTCGACCTTGCGGTGGAGGCCGGCGCCCCGCACCCCCGCTACGACGAGACCTGGGCCGCCCGCGGCAAGCTCCAGCCCGACCTGTGGGGCCACGAGGTGACCGATCCCCGGTGGGGCCCGCTGCGCGAGCGCATCGCCGAGCACGGGCTGCGGAACTCGCTGCTCATCGCCATCGCCCCCACGGCCACCATCGCGTCGATCGCCGGCTGCTACGAGTGCATCGAGCCGGCCGTCTCCAACCTGTTCAAGCGCGAGACCCTGTCGGGTGAGTTCCTCCAGGTGAACACGCATCTGGTGCGGGAGCTCCAGGAGCTCGGCCTCTGGGACGACCGCATGGTCGATCGCCTCCGGGCCGCCAGCGGCTCGGTCCAGGACCTCGACGACGTGCCCGACGACCTCAAGGCCCGGTACCGCACCGCGTGGGAGATCCCGCAGCGGGCGCTCGTCGACCTGGCCGCGGCCCGCGGCCCGTTCCTCGACCAGAGCCAGTCGCTCAACCTGTTCCTGGAGTCACCGACCATCGGGAAGCTCTCGTCGATGTACGCCTACGCGTGGAAGCAGGGGCTCAAGACCACCTACTACCTCCGGTCCCGCCCGGCGACGCGCATCGCATCGGCCACGTCGACGTCGAACGCAACGGCTACCCCGCCCGGCTCGACGCCTCCGACGCCCGGTCCTGGGGCCAGCGCGCCGTCACCCGCCCCAGCCACCGTCGCCGACGACGAAGCCGTGACCTGCTCACTCGAGAACCCCGACACCTGCGAGGCCTGCCAATGACCGCTGTCGTCCGCTCCACCGAGATCGACCTGCGCCAGCCGGTCACCGCGCCGCCCACGGAACCGGCCCGCAAGCGGGGCAACATCCTCGACCCGGGCTTCGAGCTGACGCTGCGGCCGATGCGGTACCCCGAGTTCTACGACATGTACCGCGACGCCATCCGCAACACGTGGACGGTGGAGGAGGTCGACTTCAGCGACGACCTCCAGGACCTCGCCCGCAAGCTCGACCCCGCCGAGCGCCACCTCGTGCACCGCCTGGTGGCGTTCTTCGCCACGGGCGACTCGATCGTGGCCAACAACCTGGTGCTCAACCTCTACAAGCACATCAACGCGCCGGAGGCCCGCCTCTACCTGAGCCGCCAGCTCTACGAGGAGGCGCTGCACGTCCAGTTCTACCTGACGCTGCTCGACACCTACCTGCCCGATCAGGCCGAGCGCGAGCAGGCCTTCGCCGCCATCGAGAACATCCCCTCGATCCGGGCCAAGGGCGACTTCTGCATGAAGTGGATGGGTGCCCTCGACGGCGTCGACCGCCTCGAGACCCGCGAGCACCGCCGCCAGTTCCTCCTGAACCTCATCTGCTTCGCCACCTGCGTCGAAGGCCTGTTCTTCTTCGCCGCGTTCGCCTACGTCTACTTCTTCCGGTCCAAGGGGCTTCTCAACGGTCTGGCCTCGGGCACCAACTGGGTGTTCCGCGACGAGTCGATGCACATGCGCTTCGCCCTCTCGGTCGTCGACACGGTTCGGGCCGAGGAGCCCGACCTGTTCGACGCCGAGCTGACGCGGCAGGTCACGGCGATGATCGAGGAGGCCGTGGAGGCGGAGATGGTCTTCGCCGAGGACCTGCTGTCGGGCGGCGTCGCCGGCCTGTCGGTCGCCGACACTCGCCAGTACCTCGAGTTCGTCGCCGACCAGCGCCTCGACAACCTCGGCATGCCACCCCGGTTCGGCGCCAAGAACCCCTTCGACTTCATGATGCTCCAAGACGTCCAGGAGCTCTCCAACTTCTTCGAGCGGAGGGTCTCCGCCTACCAGGTCGGCATCACCGGCGACGTCGGCTTCGACGAAGACTTCTAGGGAACGCCGCTCGCGCTGCCCGCACCGCGAGCCAAGGCTCGGTGCAAACGTCCCTAGCCTGGCTGCGTGAACTGGCTGGGCATCTCGATCGCGTTGTCGATCGTGTTGACCGTGGTGCTCAACGTCGCGCTGCGCGCCTTCCCCGGTGCGGGCGAGCGGATCGACCAGAAGCTCACCCAAGCTGCCGAGGAACGGCCGAGCGGCAGCGTCTACGTGCCGTGGAAGGCCATGATCGTCGGCTCGCTGGTGCTGACCATCGGCCTCAACCTGCTCCTGTGGGCACGCCGATAGCGCTGGCGGTCCGGCGCACTGGAGGGCCCGAGGCTCGGACGCGGTCGTAGCCCGCGAGGGCGGGGCGGGACCGGTGGTCGGGAGCGGTGGGGTAGCGACGAGGCGCTCGCGGTGCGGTCGCCGGGTGACGACTCGTTCAAGAAGCTGCCCTTCTACGACGCCATGGGCGTGGGTGAGATGGTGATCGCCCACCAGGACTCCACCTGGGCTCGGCACTGGGTCCGGGTCGATGGTCGCCTGCTCGGATCGGAGCCGACCGATGGCCGCCACCGCCTCCGGTGCGTGCCGCTCACGCTGTGGTCGGAGCAGAGCCAGCTGTTCACCGAGGTCGACGGCACCACCACCCCGGTCTGAGCCGTCCGCACGCCCGGTTAGCACCAAGAGGAACCCCGGTCGCGGGTTCGTGCCGGCGCCGAGCGCGCTGGTAGCCATGGCGCTCACAACCTGAACCCCTGGTGCGGGGGAAGCCGGTGCGATTCCGGCGCTGTCCCGCAGCCGTGAGCGATCGACCTCTCCGGAGGTCGCCATCGCAAGTCGGAATGCCCGCCTCGGGGGCTCCCGCTTCAACCCACCGTCGTGGACAACGGAGGTCGAGGCTCGGCAGGCCCTCGGCGACGAGCGGTTCCTCCCGGGCGATCGATGCCCCGAGGAGGACCCCATGCAACCCACACCCCGATCCCATCGCCCCACCGCCGTCTGGCTCGTCGTGGCGATCTTCGCCTCGATCCTGAGCCTCGGCGCCAGCGCCGCCGTGGCTCCAGCCGCCGGTGCCGACCCCGCGCCGACCGTGACCGGTCAGCCGTGCGGCCCCGGCGTCGGCGTGACCGTGGTCGTCGACTACCAGCACCTCGGCCAGCTCGAGGTCGGTTGCGCCCCCGGCCAGCAGGCCGACGGGTTCGCCGCCCTCGCCAACGCCGGCTTCTCGATCAACGACGATCCGGGCGCCCTCGGCGGAACCGTCTGCCAGATCGAGGGTCAGCCGGCGGCCGGCTTCCCGGCGTGCTGGTACGACGGGTTCTGGGGCTACTGGAAGTCCGACGGCGCCCAGGCGTGGAGCTGGAGCAACGTGGGCGCGGCCCACGGTCCGCTCGCGGTGGACCGCGTCGAGGGCTGGTCGTGGACCAGCCCGGTCCCCGAGGACTACTCGGGCGCCCCGATGCGCATCGCCGTCGATGAGCTCGCCGACCTGCTCGTGGGCGACCCCGACTGCGCCGAGACCGTCCAGCTGCCCGCCTTCGACATCGTCGACGACCGCGAGGTGCTTCCGGTCACGCTGGCCGACGGCCACCCGGTCGAGGTCGCGGTGCTGGCCGACCCGAGTGCCGACCCGGCGACGGCGACGTGGACCGAGCAGGACGCCGTGAGCCTCGCGGGCCGCTCCGGCTCGACCCGGGTCCTCGCCCGCCGCGCCGGGACCGAGTGCTCGAACGCCCCCACCTTCGACGCCACCTACGACGTGCGCGCCGCCTACGCCCCCCGCTGGAACGGCGCCGGCGCCGGCTCTCCGAGCCCGGCGCTCGACAAGGCCAGCCCCTCCTTCGTGGGCTGGGTGACCGGTCACAGCGAGTACACGCCCGGCGGCAACGTCAACACCAGCTTCCAGACGCCCACCAACGCCTACGGGCCGATCGGCACCTCCGTCGTCGTGCTCGGTGACCGTGGCTCGATCACCCTCACCTTCGACGCCCCCATCACCGACGGCCCCGGCTACGACTTCGCCCCGTTCGAGAACGGCTTCGCCTCGGGCGCGCTCGACTTCCTCGAGGTTGCCTACGTCGAGGTGTCCAGCAACGGCAGCGACTTCGTCCGCTTCGACTCGGCCAGCCGCCGGGCGACCCCCGTCGGCGCGTTCACCGTCCAGGACCCCGCTGAGCTGGGCGGTCTTGCCGGCAAGGACCTCGCCGGCAAGGGCACGCCCTTCGACCTCTCCGTGCTGAAGAACAAGCCGGCGGTCCGCTCGGGCGCGGTCGACCTGCGCCGCATCACCCACGTGCGGCTCAAGGACATCCAGGGCGACGGCGCCGACCTCGACTCGTTCGGCCGGCCGATCTACGACCCCAACCCCGTCACGGGCAGCGCCGGCTACGACCTCACGGGCATCGGCGTGATCAACGCCCTCGACGAAGCCGCCCCGGTCGTGGGCATCACCTCGGCACCGACCGGCACCGTGGCCGCCACGGACGCCGAGATCGCGTTCACCGTCGACGACGACACGGCCACGGTCGAGCGCCAGCTCGACGGCGGCTCGTGGACCGCGGCCACCTCGCCGTTCACCCTCACCGATCTGACCTCGGGGCCCCACACGGTGACGGTGCGCGCCACCGACCCGTCCGGCAACGTCGGCACCGACAGCGCGACGTGGACGGTTGACACCGTGGCGCCGGTGGTGGAGATCACCGCCGCACCCACCGGCGCGGTGCAGAGCCGAGACGCGACGATCGAGTTCTCCGTCGATGACGCCGAGGCCACCACGCAGTACCGCCTCGACGGCGGCTCGTGGACCGCGGCGACGAGCCCGATCGTGCTCGAGGGCCTGGCGTACGGCTCCCGCACGGTCGAGGTCCGGGCGGTGGACGCCGTGGAGAACGTCGGCTCGGACTCGGCGACGTGGACGGTGCAGCGCGACGCGCGGCCCGTCGACGAGGCCGCCCTGGACTGGCTCGAGCGGGAGCTCGAGGCCGGCGGCCACGGCGTGCCCGGCTTCGTCCCCGGAGCCTTCGACTGGGGTCTCACCGCGGACGCCGTCCTGGCGCTCGCGGCGGGTGACCGGTCGGCCGGTGCCGAGACCGTCGCCACCACCGAGAACCTCCTCGACCACGTGTCGGACTACGGGACCTGGGACGACTTCGGTCCCGACTACCCCGGTGTCCGTGTGGCCGGTGCCCTGGCCAAGCTCAACCTGGTGGCCGAGGTGCAGGGCATCGACGATCCAGCGGACACGGACGGCTTCGACCTCGAGGCCGAGGTCCGAGCCACCATGGAGACGACCGGCCCGCAGGCCGGCCGGTTCTCCGATGTCGACCCGCACTTCGGATCGAACAACGCCAACGGCTTCGGACAGGCACTGGCCATGATCGGCCTCTCCTACTCCGACGATGGCGTCCCGGCGCAAGCCGTGAGCTTCCTGCTCGAGCAGCAGTGCCCCGGTGGCGGCTTCCGGCTGACCTACTCGGGCACCGCAGGCTGCGAGACCGCGGCTGCGGCCGACACGGACAACACCGCGATCGCACTGCAGGCGCTCCTGGTCGTCGACCGCACCCCGGCCGTCCACCGCGCCCTGATCGAGGGCCTCGCATGGCTCGAGGCCGAGCAGGACGCCAACGGCGGTTGGGGCGGAACCGGCCCGACGGCGAGCCTCAACACCAACAGCTCCGGCCTGATCGCCCAGGCGCTCGCGGCCGCGGGCCGGGCCGAGGCGGCCGGTGACGGCGCCGACTGGATCACCGCAGCGGCGCTCACCAACGACAACACCGGCAGCGAGCCGGGCGCCGTCGACGTGGGCGCCATCGCCTACACCTACGGCTCGCGAGACACGGCCATCGCGAACGGCATCGACCCGGGCGGGCGCGACCAGTGGCGTCGCGCCACCGCGCAGGCCGTCCTCGGTCTCGGCCTGCCGGACTACGGCTCCATCAACCGTGACCCCGCCGAGCCGGTCGCCGACCTGCGGATCTCGGCAGAGTCGTTCGTGACCGCGGCGTACCGGGACTTCCTCGGCCGACCGCCCACCGCGGGTGAGCTGGCGACCCAGGTCCCGAAGGTGGGCACCACCGTCTCGAGTCGCGCTTCCGTCGTGAAGGGCCTCGCCGAGAGCGACGAGTGGATCGGCAAGATCGTGGTCGGGTTCTACGAGGACACCCTCGGCCGGGGCCCCGATCCGTCGGGAAGGGCGTTCTGGATCAACCAGCTCCGCACGGGGCGACGCACGGTCGCCCAGGCCGCCGCGGAGTTCTACGCATCGAACGAGTACTTCCGGAACCGGGGCGGCAACACGGTCGAGACCTGGGTCACCGACCTCTACGACCGGCTGCTGCACCGTGCTCCCGATCCATCGGGCAAGGCGTTCTGGGTCAGCCGGACGACGAGCCGGGGCCGGGTCCACGTCGCCGGCCAGATGTACCAGTCGGCCGAGTCGCGGCGCGACCGGGTGTCGCGCCTGTACGTGGAGCTGCTCGGGCGCCAGCCCGACCCTTCGGGCCGTGACTACTGGGCGCGCCGGATCCTGACCCAGGGCGACATCGCGCTGGCCGCCAACCTGGCTTCGTCGAACGAGTACCTCCACCGCTCGGTCGCCCGGTTCCCGTGAGGGTGCTGACGGCGGCGCTCGTCGCCGTGCTCGCGCTGGCCACCGGAGCTCCGGTGGCCAGCGCCGCGCCCCAGGCCTCCGCCGCTCCGCAGGCGTGGCACGACGGTCCCTGCGCGCCCGACGACAACGTCGGGGTGACAGTGGTGATCGACTTCCAGGACCTCGGCGGCGGGGTCAACGTCCGCTGCACCGAGGTGGCTCCATCCGATGGCGCGGACGCGCTCGACCAGGCCGGCATCAGCTGGCAGGGCGTGGTGCGCTGGGGTCGGGGCTTCGTGTGCAAGATCGCCGGCAAGCCCGCCAACGATCCGTGCATCGACACCCCGCCCGCCTCGGCGTACTGGTCCTACTGGATCGCACCGCGCGGCGGGAACTGGTGCTACTCGAACTTCGGGGTCCTCAACCGAAGGCCACCGCCGGGCAGCGTCGAGGGCTGGTCGTTCTCGCTCAACAAGCAAGATGGCAAGAGCCCGACGCCCGGCTACGCCCCACCGACGCTCGCCCCCGGCCTGAAGGCCAATCCGCTGGCGAGGGGCGACTGCGACCCTGGCGGGGGCACGGTGGGAACGGTCCCGCCGACCACGGCGACCACGAAGCCGAGCGGGGGCGGGACCACGCCCGGTGGCGACACCGCGCCCGGTGGTGGGAGCGGTGGCACCGCGCCGACCGGCACCAGCCCGGGGCTCGCGGGGTCGGGGATGACCCCTGGCGGCAAGCCCGTCACCACGACGCGCCCTGGCGAGACCACCCCGTCGTCGACCACCTCCACCTCGACCACCGCAGCCGAGGGCTCGACCGCGAAGCCTGGCGATGGCAGCAGCGGCGAGCAGGATGGCGACGACAGCGGCGAGACCGAGGGTGCCTCAGCGGCCGCTGGCGCCAAGCAGAACCAGGTCGACCTCAGCGTCGACGGCACCGAGCAGGAGGGCTTCCCGCTCGCCACGGTGCTCGGTGTCGTCGCCATCGCCGGGCTCGGGGCGGCCGCCTGGCTCACCCGGCGCCGGCGCCGGATCCGGGTCGCAGCCGCCGACGCTGCCGGCGATCCGCTCGAGCTGGACTAGGTGACGACCTCGGTCATCGCCACCTCGCGGTCTGCGGCAACCGGCTGCTCGCGCCGCCGGTTGCCGCGGATGCTCCACCCCGGGGCCTGGTGGATCTGGGCGCTGGGGATGGCGACGGCCGCGAGCCGTACGACGAACCCGCTGCTGCTCGCGCTCATCATCGGCGTGGTCAGCTTCGTGGTGTCGGCCCGGCGGACCGAGGCGCCGTGGGCCAAGGGCTTCGGGGCCTACCTCCGCTTCGGCCTGCTCATCATCACGATCCGGGTCGCCTTCCGGATCATCCTCGGTGGCGAGCAGGGCGGGCACCGGTTGTTCACGCTGCCGGAGCTTCCCCTGCCCGATGTCGTGGCGGGGATCAGCATCGGCGGACCGGTCACGCTGGAGGGAGTGCTGTCCGCGTTCTACGACGGTCTGCGTCTGGCCGCCCTCATCATCTGCATCGGTGCGGCCAACGTCCTGGCCGATGCGAAGCGCCTCCTGAAGGCCGTGCCGAGCGCGCTGCACGAAGTGGGCGTCGCGGTCACGGTCGCGCTGTCGATCGCCCCGCAGCTCATCGAGAGCGGCCAGCGGATCCGGCGGGCCCGCCGCCTGCGAGGGGAGGCCGGGTACGGCATCCGCAACTTCCTGGCCCAGGTTGCCCTGCCGGTCATGACCGATGCCCTCGACCGGTCGCTGATGCTGGCCTCGGCGATGGACTCCCGGGGGTACGGGCGGACCACCGCGGTGGCCCGACACCTCCGAGCGCTCACCGGCGCCCTCGTGCTCGCCGGGCTCTCGGGCGTGGCCGTCGGCACCTACGGGCTGCTCGACAGCGGCACCCCTCGGGCCCTCGGGGTCCCGATGCTGGTCGGGGGCCTCATCTTGTGCGGCGGTGGTCTGTACCTGGGCGGCCAGCGGATCGACCGAACCCGCTACCGCCCGGACCCTTGGAGGTGGCCGGAGTGGGGCGTCACGGCGACGGGCATCGCGGTGGCCGGGCTCATCTACGCGGTCAGCTCGGTCGATCCCTCCCGCCTCAACCCGTCGCTCCAGCCCCTCCGGTGGCCGACGCTGCCTCCCGTGGCGACCGCGGCCATCCTCCTCGGACTGCTCCCCGCGTGGATCGCGCCTCCCGTCGACGGGCTCGACCGGTGATCCGCTTCGACGACGTCAGCGTGACGTACCCGGGCGGCACCGAGCCGGTGCTGCGCCACGTCGATCTCACCATCGACGAGGGGGAGCTGTGCCTCGTGGTCGGGCCGACCGGGACGGGCAAGTCCACGCTGCTCGGCACCATCAACGGACTGGTCCCGCACTTCACCGGCGGTCTGGTCCAGGGGCGGGTGACGGTCGACGGTCGTGACACCCGGACGCACCCGCCCCGGGACCTGGCTGACGTGGTCGGCGTGGTGGGCCAGGATCCGCTCGCCGGCTTCGTGACCGATACGGTCGAGGAGGAGCTGGCCTACGTGATGGAGCAGCTCGCGCTCCCGGCGGTGGTGATGCGCAAGCGGGTCGAGGAGATCCTCGACGTGCTGGGCATCGCGGACCTGCGTCGCCGGTCGCTGCGCACGCTCTCAGGCGGTCAGCAGCAGCGGGTGGCGATCGGCTCGGTGCTCACCGCCCACCCGCGGGTCCTCGTGCTCGACGAGCCGACCTCGGCGCTCGACCCGACGGCGGCCGAGGACGTCCTGGCCGCCATGAGCCGCCTCGTGCACGACCTCGGCACGACCGTCGTCGTGGCCGAGCACCGCCTCGAGCGCGTCGTCCACCACGCCGACCGGATCCTCCACCTCGCCGCGGACGGCACCGTCGAGCACGGAACGCCGGCCGAGATGATGGCGACGGCCCAGGTCGCGCCGCCGGTGGTGGAGCTCGGCCGGTGGGCCGGGTGGCGGCCGCTGCCGCTGTCAGTCCGCGACGCCCGCCGCCAGGCCGGCTCCCTGCGCGGGCACCTGGCGACGGTCCCGCCGCCCGCGCCGCGACCCGCGGCCGAGGGGCCGGCACTCCTGCGGTCGTCGAAGGTCGTCGTCCGCTACCCCGAGACCGTCGCGGTGCGCGAGGTGTCGCTCGACCTCTGGCCGGGCGCCATCGTGGCGCTCATGGGCCGCAACGGCTCCGGCAAGTCGTCGCTGCTGTGGGGCTGGCAGGGGAGCGGTCCCCGCCAGCGCGGGACGGTGACCGTCGACGGCCAGGACCCGAAGTCCCTGGATCCGGTCCCGGCCCGGGCGCTGGTGGGCCTCGTCCCGCAGACGCCTTCGGACCTGCTCTACCTCACGACGGTCCACGACGAGTGCGCCCAGTCCGACCTCGAAGCGGGAGCGGAGCGCGGCACCTGCCGCGCCCTGCTCGACCGGATCGTGCCCGACATCCCCGATGACCACCACCCGCGCGACCTCTCGGAGGGCCAGCGCCTCGGCCTGGTGCTCGCCGTCCAGCTCACCACCCAGCCGAAGGTCGTCCTGCTCGACGAGCCCACCCGCGGCCTCGACTACGGCGCCAAGGGCCGCCTCGCGACGATCCTGCGAGCGCTCGCCGACGAGGGCCGGGTCGTGGTGTGCGCGACGCACGACGTCGAGTTCGTCGCGGGAGTCGCCGACCGGGTCGTCGTGATGGCCGAAGGCGAGGTCGTAGCCGACGGGCCGACCGCCGATGTCGTCGTGGCATCGCCCTCGTTCGCACCCCAGGTCGCCAAGGTCCTCCACCCGCTGCCGTTCCTGACCGTGGGCCAGGTCGAAGCCGCCCTCGATCCGAAGGAGCTGGCCCCATGAGCGCCCGGCACCCGGTCGTGCGGATCGGCTGGCAGTCCGGGGGCGCCCTCGCCATCCTCACCGCGACCGGCCTCATGATGTTCTGCTGGCCGTTGTTCTGGCAGCCGCCGGAGACCTTCGCCCACACCACGGATGCGCCGTTCATCTTCCTCGGCATCATTCCGTGCCTCATCGCCGTCGTGCTCTCGGAACTGCACCGCGGCGGGCTCGACTCGAAGGCCATCGCCATGCTGGGCGTCCTCTCCGCGGTCAACGCCGCCATGCGTCCCCTCGGAGCCGGCACCGCCGGAGTGGAGACCGTCTTCTTCCTGCTGATCCTGGCGGGGCGGGTCTACGGCCCGGGCTTCGGCTTCGTGCTCGGCAGCACCAGCCTGTTCGCGTCCGCCCTCATCACCGGCGGGGTCGGACCATGGCTGCCGTTCCAGATGCTGGCGTCCTCGTGGATGGGGCTCGGCGCCGGCCTGCTGCCGTGGCCGGATCTGCGGGGGCGGCGGGAGATCGCCATGCTCTGCGTCTACGGGGCCGTGTCGGCCTGGACCTTCGGCCTCCTGCTCAACCTGTGGTTCTGGCCGTTCGCGATCGGCATCTCCGATGGGACCACGGACCCGGGGCTGTCGTTCATCCCCGGCGACGCGCTGGTGGCCAACCTCAGCCGGTTCTTCGCCTTCTCCCTGGCCACGTCGACCCTCGGCTGGGACACCGGCCGGGCCGTCACCAACGTCGTGGCGATCCTCGTCGTCGGTCCCGCCGTCCTCCTCACCCTGCGCCGCAGTGTCCGCAAGGCGGCGTGGGACGCGCCCCGCGGGTTCTCCCCTCCGGCGGCGGACCGGGCAGTCGACGCGGGATCGGGCCGCCGGTAGGATCTCGGCCTGGCAGGACGGGGAACACCGGTGGGAATCCGGGGCTGTACCCGCAACGGTCACCTTCGCGGCGCGAGGGGAGCCCGACACCCGCGACGCCGGATCCACCGACCAGACGCGGGAGCACGTCGCCCATGGACCAACCGATCGACCCGGTCTCGCCGACCCCCGAGGCGCTCAACCTCAAGCAGGTCGCCCGGCTGCTCGACGTCCACTACATGACCGTCTACCGGTACGTCCGCCACGGGCGCCTCCCCGCGCACCGCGAGGGCACCGGTTGGCTCGTCGAGCGCGCCGCCGCCGCGGCGATCCGCGCCGGCGGGGCCGCCACCGCGCCGGGCACGGCGGTCGACTGGGCGGGCCGCCTCGCCGGCCGGCTCCGCCTCGGCGACGAGGTCGGGGCCTGGACCGTCGTCCGCGACGCCCAGGCCGCCGGTCACGACGTGGTGCGCATCCACCTCGATGTCGTCGCGGCCGCGGTCGCCCGGGTCGGGGCGGAGCCGGGATCAGACCCCGGCGCCGAGCGCGACGCGGCCGTCGACCAGCGGATCGCGGTCGCCACCGCCTCGCGCCTCGTCGGGCGGCTCGGCGGCGCGTGCGCACGCGGCGGGCGCAAGCGGGGCAGGGTGCTGTTGGCGACGCCGCCGGGCGAGCACCACGGGCTGCCGCTGGCCATCATCGCCAACCTGATCCGCACCGGCGGCTACGAGGTGGTCGAGGTGGGCACCGATGCCTCGGTCGACCTCGTGCTTGCCGCCGTCGAGCGGGTCGACGATCTGGTCGCCGTGGGCCTGAGCGTCACGGTGGCCGAGCGCTTCGATGCCACGGTCGAGGTCATCCGGGCGGTTCGGTCCGCCCGGCCCGACCTGCACGTGCTCGTGGGCGGTCAGGCCGTGCGGAACCGCACGGTGGCTGAGCTGGCGGGGGCCACGGCGTGGTCGGCCGGTCCCGATCTGGTGGCCAGGCTCGACGCGCTGGTGCGGGACCCGTCGGGGGCAAGGACGCCGGTCAGATCTTCTTGAGGGCGCTCATCAGGCGCTTGAGGGTGGACACCTTGGCCTCGCCCTCGACCTCATCGGCCTTGAAGGCCACATCGAGCACCTGCGTGTCGCCGCGCTTCTTCTTCTTGCCGCCACCGCCGCCCGCCCCCACCTCCGGGTCGTCGATGAACTGGGCGTAGAGGTCAGCCAGCCAGGCGGCGTTGGGGTCCGCAGGGCGGGGCTCGTCGAGCGACGTCGGTTCGAGCGCCTCGTGGTGCAGCGCGTTGCCGTCCGCGACGCGGCGGGACTCGTCCCAGCTGCCGTCGGCGGCGGGGAGGTCGTGGTCGACCTCGGCCAGGTCGGCGACGGCACCCATCGGGGCGATCTCGGCGACCGGAGCGTCGGCGTCCTCGGCGAGGGCGTCGGCGATGGCATCGCCGATGTGGGCGCTCAGCGGGTCGGCCGCCTCGGCCGGTGCGGTGCGGTGCGGCAACCCCAGATCGAGCAGCGGGTCGCGCACGAGGTCATCGGCGGGTGCGGGGTCCGCGGCCTCGGGCTCGGGCCGGCGGATCGGGACGATGGTGGCCTCGAGATCGTTCGAGACGAGCTCGAGGAGGCCGGCCTGCTGGAGGCGGTGCACGACCCGCGCGGTGGAGTAGACGCCGCGGCCCAGCTCGCTCGCCAGCTCGGCGATGCTGCGAGGCCCGGTGAGGGCGGTGACCAGCTCCCAGTCCTCGCGCAGCAAGGTGACCTGGGCGGCGGAGCCGGGAAGGGTGCGGCGAGCTTCGACCCAGACGTCGAGGCTGGGGATGGTGGCGCTCCACTCATCGACCTCGCGGGCACGCTTGCGCACCTCGCCGACGATGGCGTCGACCGGGAAGGCACGGAACGGGCCGAGCCAGTGGACGGTGTCGGTCTCGAAGTCGAACTCGCCGGTGCCGTCGCGGAACAGCTCGATCAGCGGGTCGTAGACGACCGACAGCACCACGGAGGCGAGCAGGTCGGGGACGATGGCCCCGTTGCGGACCAGCAGCTCACCCACCATGGGCCGCTCGCCGGACGCATCGATGGCCCGGCCCCAATCGTCGGCGGTCAGCCGGCCGGGGCGGACGAGCGCGGTGGCGAGGGCCTCGTCGGTGCGCTCGTTGCGGGCGAAGTACAGCTGGCCGC
>CAZCVS010000014.1:0-18565 GCA_964501845.1 uncultured Iamiaceae bacterium | reverse complement strand
TCATGGGCCAAACTCCCGAAGAGGTGGCGTAATCCGAAGGGCAAGTGTATCCGCGTCGGCCCCGCGCACCTCATTCGAAGGAACCACGTTGTTCACCTGGGCTTCTCACGACCATCGGCGGTCGTTCAGGACCCTTGCGTGGAGCCGTTTCCGGAGTCAGCCAGCGTCGGGCGCCCGGTCCTCGAGCACGAGGTTCCCGGCACCGTCGAACGCGAGGGCGGCCTCGCCGTCGACCAGCCGGCGGATGCGCTCGCCCACCAGCTCGGCCCGCCAGCCCACGGCGAGGCGAGCGGAAGGATCGCCGGCGAGCAAGGCCTCGATGTCGGAGCGAGTAGCCACCAGGGAGGTCTCGATCTCGAGGTCGCGGGAGAGCTGGCCCACCCAAGCCGCGACCAGCGACACGGCCGGACGGAGCCGACGGTCGAGGTCGTAGGTCGGGCCCGAGGACTTCGGCACGGTCTGGCCGCGGCCTTCGGCCACGGCGGCCAGGACGGCCTCGCCCACCTTGCCCTTGGCGTGACGCTCGTCGACGCCCCGGATGCGCTTGAGCTCATCGAGGGTCTTGGGCTTGCGCTGGGCGACACCCACGACGGCCAAGTCGGAGAAGACGAACCGGACGGGCTGGTCCAGCTCCATCGCCCGCTGCTCACGCCAGGCCGCCACGGAGCGGGCGACAGCTGCCGCCTCTCCTCGCAGCGTCCGGGCCTCCTTGATCCGCAGCCAGGCGTCCTCGGGCGGGCGCTTGACGCGGCCCTTGGCCCGCAGCGCCTCGCACTCCGCAAGGGCCCAGTCGAGCCGGCCCCGCTCTTCGAGCTGTGCGGTCAGCTTCTCGCGCAGGCCGAGCAGGAACTCGACGTCGGACGCGGCGTAGCGGCGCTGGTCGCCGCCAAGCGGGCGGCGGAGCCAGTCGGTGAGCCGGTCGCCCTTGGGCAGGTGGACGCCGTAAGACCGCTCGACCAACGACGCGAGGCTCGGCAGCGAGTGCCCGACGAAGCCCGCGGCCAGCTGGGTGTCGAACAGATCCCGGGGCAGCGCCCCGCAGGCCAGGTCGAGGACCTCCAGGTCCTGGCTGGCGGCGTGCATGACCACCAGGGCGGGGCCTCGGAGCGCGTCGGCGAACGGCGCCAGCTCCACGGCGAAGGGGTCGACGAGCGCCTTCTGGCCGTTCCACGACAGCTGGATCAGGGCCAGCTGCGGGAAGTAGGTGCGCTCGCGGTGGAACTCGGTGTCGATGCCGAACGCCTCGACCTGGCACAGCTCCTCGATGATCGCCCGGAACGCCGCGTCGTCGTCGACCCAGATGTGACCGTCGAGGTCACCCATGTCGGCCCCGTCAGGGGCAGAGTCGCTGCGCTCCCAGGCCACGGATCAGGAGCCGGGCTCGTCGCCGGTGACCACGGGGTGACCTGCTTCGATCCAGGCCATCGTGCCGCCGGCGATGTTCACCGCATCGATCCCCTGCCCCCGCAGGTACCCCGCCGCCTTGGCGCTGCGGCCGCCCAGCTTGCAGATGATGAGCACCTCGTCGGTGGCGGGGAACTCGTCGACCCGCTCCATGACCTCGCCGAGGGGGATCAGCGGGGCGCCGGGCACGTGCCCCTCGATGTACTCGTCGGGCTCTCGCACGTCGATCACGGGGGTGCCGGCGGCGTGGCGGCGGGCGGCTTCGGAAATGTCGATCTCGGGAACGCTCACCCGGGCGAGTGTACGGGCCGTCACGGGTGATTCCCGGGAGGCTCCGACCCCGCCCCCTCGTGACGGGCTTCCCAGCGGCGCACGTCCTCGGGCGTGTCGAGGTCGTCGACGGCCTCGGCGGGGCCGCTGACCTCGACCACCGGCCCGACCGAGAACGCAGCATCCGCCCGGCGCTCCCCTCCCTCCACGAGCTCGGACAGGGATCTCCCGGCCGACGATCGCCACGCGCTGGGGAACGGGTGGAGGCGGCCATCGCCGGTGCGCACCACGCCGCCCACCGCCTCGGGCGGGGCTGCGTGGAGGGCCTGCACCAGCGAGCCGAGCAGCCCGGGTGTCAGGTCCTGCTGGTCGCACGCCGCCACCACCACGATCTCGACGCCCTCGGTCGAGGCGCCGTGGAGCACGGCGGTGGCCAGGCCGCCCAGCGGTCCTTCGCCGGGCCACCGGTCCGGGACCGCTCCCTCCACCGTGGGCGCACCCCCGACGAGGATGACCGACCCGACACCGGCGTCGAACAGCGCCCGCGTGACGCGGTGCGCCATCGGCGTGCCATCGACGGCGAGCGTCGCCTTGTCCGTGCCCATGCGGCGGCTGGCCCCACCGGCCAGCACGGCCCCGAGCACGGCGTCGGACACGGTCAGACCGTCCTCGTCAGGTCGCGAGCCCGCCGTAGGAGGCTTCCTTGCCGCGGCTGGCCTCGGTGGTGGCGGCGGCGGCGGCGAGGTCGGCGAGGAACTGGTCCGCGATGCGGGCGTGGTAAGGCGAGAGCATCAGGTGGAGGCCGCCCTGCTGGCGGTCGAGGTTCCAGCCGCGATCGTCCATCACGTCGCCCACCGCACCGATGTCGAGCGTCGAGGAGCCGATCTCGAACAGGGACAGATCCGGAGCGTGGCTGATCTCCAGGCCGTCGATGGCTTCGATGCCCGCCTGCATCTTCCGGGTCGTATCCCGCACGATCTCGGTGAGGCGCAGGTAGCCGTCCTCGCCCAGGTGGTTGATGGCGGCCCAGGCGCCCGCGATGGGCGCCGCCGAGCGGGTGCCGGCCGCGGTGCCCGAGGCGTAGAGGCCGCCGGGCCAGTCGTCGTACCAGAAGAACTGGTGCTGGAGGAGCTCCCGGCTCTTGTAGAGCACGGTCGACGCGCCCTTGAACGTGTACCCGTACTTGTGGATGTCGGCGGAGATGGAGGTCACGCCGGGCACGCGGAAGTCCCATGGCGCCACCTCTTCGCCCAGGCGCTCCCACCAGGGCAGGATCCAGCCGCCGAGGCAGGCGTCGGTGTGGAAGAGGATGTCGCGCTCCAGCGCCAGGCCGGCCAGCGCCGGGATGTCGTCGATGACGCCGTACGGGTAGCAGGGCGCCGAGCCGACGATCAGGCCGGTGCGCTCGGTGATGGCGGCCTCGGTGGCCGCCACGTCGGCCCGGCCGTCGTCGCCCACCGGGACGAGGATGTGCTCGAGGTCGAGGTACTTGGCCGCCTTGGCGAACGCTGGGTGCGCCGTCGAGGGCGTGAGCAGCTGCGGTTCGGCGATGCCGCGCACCTGGCGGCTGTGGTCGCGCGCCACCTGGACGGCGAGGAAGATCGACTCCGTGCCACCGGAGCTCATCGACCCGGCGTTGGGCTCGGTGCCCAGCAGCTGGCACGCCATCGAGATGACGTCGAGCTCCATCTGCAGGACGCTCGGGTACTTGAACGGGTTCAGCGCGTTGTCGTGGATGTACCGGAGCGCGACCTGCTCGATCAGCTCCTCGTGGGCGTGGTCGTCGACGTTGTAGACGAGGCTGAACGCCCTCCCGCCCCGCCAGTCGATGTCCTCCGCGTGCCGCTGCTCGATGAGGGCCAGCAGCTCCTTCGCATCGCTGCCGTGCTCCGGGATCCGTGGCGTGTCGCTCATGGCCAGAACCTAGGCGAGCAGGTCAAGGGCCGCTTCCAGCTTCGTCCGACACGGGCCGCGCCGAAGCGCCCGCCCTCGGGAAGGGCGGATCAGGTGATCTCGGTGCCGTCGGGCCGGTACACGTGCCAGCGGCCGCAGCGGTCTCGGACCACGGTGAAGCCCTGTTCTTTGAACCGGTTGTGCCGCCCGCACTGGGGTGCCCCGTTGCCGGGGTCGGTTCTGCCTTGGTTGGGTCCGTTGAAGGCGTCGAGGTGGTCGCACTGGCAGTCGCTGGAGGGGACGTCGCAACCGGGCCACACACACGACGAGTTCGAGAGCCGCACGGCAAGCTGGCGGGCACCGGTGAAGCAACGGGCCTTGCGGCCCATGTCCAACACGACCGAGTCCGCGCCGGCCACGACCCGCCGGACCTGCCCGATCAGCGTTGCCACCACGACCTCGGCCGGGTCCAGCGGCCGCCCGTCGATGGTCCCGCACCGGTACCCGACCAAGCCTCCGGCTCGACCGGACCGTGAGGGACGCTGATCCTCGTCCGCAGGGTCGGTGGGATCGACCTCCGCCGCAGGGTCAGGCGCAGCCTCAGGTTCAGCTCCAGGGGTCGGCGCAGGCTCCGGGTGGACGCCGTCGAGGAGGTCGTCCCACCAGGTGGCGAGGCGGGGATCGGGGCCGGGGTCGGTGCCGAAGACCTTGGCGAGGTACCGCTCGAACGTGACGACGTCCTGGACCAGATCGGTGCAGGTGCGCGCCTCGACGCCGTAGGTGGCCAGATCGCCGCGGACCATGCAGGTCTTCATGGCATCGAAGCGCCGCTGCCCGTCGGTGCGGACCAGATCCGCTGTCGTAGCCGCGTCGCCGAGGCGGCAGCGGGCCTCGGCCCAGTCCGCTTCCCACTCCCGACGCACCTGGCGCTGCCAGATGTCTTCGATGATCTGGGTGTCGAGCGCTCCGCCTCCGCCCTCGAAGCGCCCGGAGCCGTCGAGGTTGCGGGGCATGCGGAAGTCCCGGTTCGCATCGTTGCGCTCGGCCCGATCACCCGCGCCGTCCTCGTCGGCGAGGCGCTCCCAGTTCGTCAGCGCCTCGTCGAACTCCTTGTAGGGAAGCACCGCCGCGGCGCGGGCGATCTGCTCGTCGAGCTCCACGACCTGATCGCAGATGCGGCGGTTCGCGAAAGCCCGGGCGATCCGCTCGCACTGCGGTATCCCGATCCGCCCCGCCGCATGCCCGCCAGCAACCCCCGGCATCCTCCGGTGCATCCGCACCACCTGATCACGGCGCAGGGCCTCGGCGTTCGACAGGTTCGCCCCGTGCCGCACCATCACCTTCTCCGACGCGTGGCCATCCGCCTCGTACACCCCGGCCCGGCCGATCCGGTCCATCAGACGCAGCTGCCCGGCATGGAACCGCCGCCCCAGCGCCTCGTACTCCCGGACCCGCACCATCGCCTCATCACCGTCCGACGGCACCCAGTCATCCACGAGCAGCACATCGAGGCGCGCGCCGATCCCATCGATCGCCGCCGCCACCACCGGATCCGAGACCGCCGAAGCCATACCTGCATCGTACGAACAGGGTCTGACAGCGAAACCCCCGAAACACCATGAAACCGGACATCAGCCAAAGAAATCTTCAAGAGCTCCAGCCGTGTAGGACCAAGTCCCTGGTCCGGACGGCGAGACGCGTTCTCGGGTGGTCAGCCGCCGTAGTTCATCCTGGTGTCCTCCATGCGGAGGACGGGGGTGTCCTCGTCCTTCAAGAAGGCGGTGTCGACGACCTCGCCGATGAAGAACGTGTGGTTGCCGACCTCGACGGCCTGGCGGACTTCACAGTCGAGGTAGGCCACGGCCTGGCTGAGGATCGGGGCACCGGTCGTCGCCTCGTGGGTCGCGAAGCCGTTGAGCGTCTTCGCCTCCGGGTCCCACTCGCAGGGCTTGGTGAACTTCCGCACGATGGCCCGATCCTCGCGGTCGATCGTGGAGAGCGCGAACAGCCCGCCCTCGGTCACCAGCTCGTGGGTGACCGCCGTCTTCTCGATGCCGACGCCGATCAACTTCGGGTCGAACGAGACCTGCGTGACCCAGTTGATGGTCATGAGGTTCCGCCGCTCGCCCGAGCGCGACCCCAGCAGGTACAGCCCCGACGGCAGGGACCACAGCACCCGCCGCCGCAACCGGTCGTACGCGTCGTGCGCTTCGTCGGTGTCCTCCACGGACCCCGGGTACGGACCGATCGGACCAGAACCACCAGGTGCAGCCATGCCCGCAACCTACGGACGAGCCGGGCGACCTACAACTGCTCGAAGTTCCTTCGGAGCTCCCAGTCGGTGACGGCTCGGTTGAACGCCGCCCACTCCTGCTTCGCCGAGTTGAGGATGTGGTGGTGCACCTCGTCGCCGAAGGCCGTCTTGGCCACCTCGGAGTGCTCGAACAGGTCGATGGCCTCGACGAGGGTCGACGGGATGTGCTCGACGTCGGGGTCGACGTACGCGTTGCCGACGAAGGCCTCGCCCGGGTCGAGCTTGTTCTCGATGCCGTACAGCCCGGCGGCGATGACGCCGGCGAAGGCGATGTAGCTGTTGACGTCGGCCCCGGGGATGCGGGACTCGACGCGGTACGCGGGGCCGTGGCCCACGAGGCGCAGCCCGCAGGTCCGGTTGTCGAGGCCCCATGCCACCGCGGTGGGTGCCCACGAGTCGGGCTGGAAGCGCTTGTAGGAGTTGACCGTGGGGGCGAACAGCAGAGCCAGCTCCCGGGAGGCGTGGACCAGGCCGCCCAGCCACCAGCGGAACGTGTCGCTCATGTTGTCGGGCTTGGTGGCATCCCACATCTGGGACTTCTTGCCCTTCAGGTCCCACAGGCTCGAGTGGATGTGGCAGGAGGAACCCACCTCGTCCATGTCGTACTTGGCCATGAACGTGAGCGACCGGCCGTGCTTGTCGGCGATCTCCTTGGCCGCGTTCTTGTAGATGGTGTTGCGGTCGGCCATCTCCGTGGCCGGGGCGTAGAGCAGGTTGATCTCGTGCTGGCCCTTGCCCGCCTCGCCCTTGGAGAACTCGACCGGGACCCCGGCAGCCTGGAGGCCGTTGCGGATGTCGCGGATGATGTACTCATCCCGGGTGGTCTGGAGGATGTGGTAGTCCTCGACCACATCGGAATGCGGCACGAGGCCGTGGTAGCGCTTCTCGGCGGCCTCGGCGTAGGAGTCCTTGAAGAGGAAGAACTCCAGCTCGGCGCCGATGTTGACCAGGAAGCCGAGATCCGCGGCCCGCTGCTCCTGCGCCTTGAGGATCGCCCGAGGCGACACGGCGACGGGTGTCGTCTTGTCGTGCTCTTCGACCACGTCGCACAGCACGAGCGCGGTCCGTTCCAGCCACGGGACCAGGCGCAGCGTCGACAGGTCCGGCACCGCGGAGAAGTCGCCGTAGCCCTGCTCCCAGTTGAACGCCCGGTAGCCCGGGAGCGGGTTCATCTCGACGTCGACGGCGAGCAGGTAGTTGCACGCCTCGACCGACCCGTTGGCCACCGTGTCGAGGAAGTACTGCCCCATGACCCGCTTGCCGACCAGCCGCCCCTGGTTGTCCGCGAACGCGACCAGCACGGTGTCGACCGACCCGTCGCCGATCATGGACTTGAGCTGATCGAGGCTGAGCGTGACGCGTTCCATGGTTCTCCCGGGCTTGGACGGACCACGAGAGCCTAGAAGGCCGGGTTTGCCCTGGTGTCCGGCTACTCCGGGGTGGTGTAGGCGGCGGTGATGCCGCCGTCGATCAACAGCGACTGGCCGGTCATGAAGCTGGACTCGTCGCTGGCCAGGAACAGGGCGCCGTTGACCATCTCCTCGGACGTGCCGAAGCGACCCATCGGGATGTGGACGAGACGGCGGTTGCGCTTCTCGTCGTCGGACAGGTACTTGGCGAGCAGGGGGGTGAGCACCGGGCCGGGGCACAGGGCGTTGGCCCGCAGGCCCTGGCGGGCGTAGATGACCGCGATCTCCCGGGTCATCGACAGCACCGCGCCCTTCGAGGTGGTGTACGCGAGCTGCGGGGTGGCGGCACCGAGGTGGGCGACGAACGAGGCCACGTTGATGATCGAGGCGTTGCCGCTCTCGAGCAGTGCGGGCATGGCGGCCTTGCAGCACAGCCAGAGACCCTTGACGTTGACGTCCATCGTGAGCTCCCACGTGGACTCGGGGGTGGACGTGACATCGTCGTCGTCGCCGAGGCTGACGCCGGCGTTGTTGTAGAGCAGGCTCAGCCCGCCGAACGCCTCGACCGTCTTGGCGACGGCGGCCTCGACCTGAGCGAAGTCCCGGACATCGGCGGCGACCGTGATGGCCTCGCCCCCGGCGGCGGTGATGGCGTCGACGACCTCAGGCTTCTCCTCGACGTCGATGACGGCGACCTTGGCCCCCTCGGCGGCGAACCGCTCCGCGGCCACCCGGCCCATGCCGCCACCCGCACCGGTGATCAGTGCGACCTTGCCATCGAGACGAGCCATTGCGATCTCCAGATCCCTCGTTGACCCGTTCGGGCCGTAGTCGGTCGCCCGTATGATTGCCCGCTGGCCGGACCCACCGGCAATCCGACCGAAGGACACGCATGACCGAGCAGCTGATCATCGCCGGCGAGCGCCGCGACGCCGCCGAGGGAGCCACCTTCACGGTGACCGAGCCCGCCACCGGCACGCCGCTCACCGACGTCGCCAAGGCGAGCTCCGTCGATGTCGATCGGGCGCTCGCGGCGGCCACGAAGGCGTTCGACGACGGTCGTGGTGCATGGGCCCGTACCAACGCGACCGAGCGGGGCCGGGTGCTGCTCAAGGTCTCGCAGCTCATCCGCGAGCGCGAGGACCTCCTGGCGACGGCCGAGGCCCGCGGGGCCGGGCACCCGATCGGTGACGCCCGCTGGGAGGTGGGCGCCGCGGCCGGCACCTTCGAGTACTACGCCGGAGCCGCCAACAAGCACTTCGGCTCGGTGGTCCCGGTGCAAGACGCCGGCCTCGACGTCGTGCTGCGCGAGCCCGTCGGTCCGGTCAGCTTGATCGTGCCGTGGAACTTCCCCCTGCTCATCGCCTGCTGGAAGCTGGCCCCCGCGCTGGCCTGCGGCAACCCGGTCATCCTCAAGCCGGCATCGCTCACCCCGCTGACGGCCCTGCTCCTTGGCGACATCCTCGTCGATGCCGGCGTCCCTGCCGACCAGGTGTACGTGCTCCCCGGTCCGGGTGGCGTCATCGGCGACGCCCTCGTGGCCGATCCCCGCACCGCCAAGATCTCCTTCACCGGCGAGACCACCACCGGTGCCTCCATCCTCAAGGCCTCGGCCGACCACATCGCCAGGGTCTCCCTCGAGCTGGGCGGCAAGTCGGCCGCCATCGTGTTCGCCGATGCCAACGTGCAGAAGGCCGCGCTCGACGCCCCGATGTCCGTGTTCGGCAACGCCGGCCAGGACTGCTGCGCCCGGTCGCGCATCCTCGTCGAGCGTTCGGTGTACGACGAGTTCCTGGAGGCGTTCGAAGCCGCCACCCGTGCCATCAAGGTCGGCGACCCCCTCAGCCCCGAGACCGAGATGGGTCCGCTGATCTCCACCGGCCAGCGCCAGACCTCGCTCGACTACATCGGCATCGGCTCGAGCGAGGGCGCCCGCCTGGTCTCGGGTGGCGACATCCTCGACGGCGACGGCTTCTACCTGACGCCGGCCGTCATGGCCGACGTCGACAACTCCATGCGCCTCGCCCGCGAGGAGATCTTCGGTCCGGTCGCATCGATCCTCCCGTTCGACACCGAAGAGGAGGCCATCGCCACCTCCAACGACAGCGACTACGGCCTGTCCGGATCGCTGTGGACCGGCTCGGCCACCCGGGCCATCCGCGTCGCCAAGTCGCTGCGGACCGGCACCCTCTCGGTCAACACCAACAAGTCCGTCCGATTCGAGGCCCCCTTCGGCGGCTACAAGAAGTCCGGCCTCGGCCGAGATCTCGGCATGGGCGCCATGGACGCCTACACCGAGGTCAAGAACGTCTTCTTCTCCGAAGAGGACTGAGGTCTACGGTCCGTCCCATGGCTGCCACCGTCCCGTTCGAGCTCGATCGTGATCTGCTTCGGGGGAAGGTGGTGGCGGTCACGGGCGGCATGCGCGGCCTTGGGCTGGGCATGGCCCGCCGGTTCGGGGATCTGGGGATGCAAGTCGCCGTGGGCGGCC
Organism: uncultured Iamiaceae bacterium; assembly: GCA_964501845.1. Classification (GTDB taxonomy): domain Bacteria; phylum Actinomycetota; class Acidimicrobiia; order Acidimicrobiales; family Iamiaceae; genus Aquihabitans. The sequence continues at coordinate 8,784 of CAZCVS010000014.1, read as the reverse complement.
GCGGCACCCTGCACGTCGCCGACGAGATCCAGAACGGCATCGGCGCGCACCTCGACGTCACCGAACCGGAGACCATCGAACAGTTCGCCCACCTGATCGAGACGGACCTGGGCCCGATCGACCTCTGGGTCAACAACGCCGGCGTGCTCGATCCCATGGGTCGGGCCCGCGACGCTGATCCCGGCGAGATCGCCAACGCTCTCGCGGTGAACGTGGGTGGCGTGATCAACGGCTCGGCGACGTTCGCCCGATGTGCCGGGCGGTGGGCGCCGGCCCGGCGGGTGCTCGTCAACATCTCCTCGGGGGCCTCGACCTCCGTCTACGAGGGGTGGTCGGTCTACGGCGCCACCAAGGCCGCCGTGGACCACTTCACCGAGATCCTCGACGCCGAAGAGCCCCACCTGGCCTGCTTCGCCGTCGCTCCCGGCGTGGTCGACACCGACATGCAGGCGCAGATCCGCACCCACGACGAGTCGACCTTCCCCGCCATCGAACGATTCCGCCAGCTGCACGAGACGGGCGCGTGGAACTCGCCGGCTTGGATCGCCGACCACCTGGCCGGCCTGCTCACGGGCGCGCTCACACCGGATCAGGTCGTGTACCGGGTCCCGAACGAGCCCCGAGGCTGAGGCGACCGGACGCGGTCAGTCCAGGTCGGCGGGAGGCCAGGCGGGGTCCAGCTGCTTGAGGAAGAGGGCGCAGCGCTCCTCCTCGTCGGACTCGCCGATGCGGCCGGCGGTCACGCTCAGACCGTGAAGCGCCCGTAGGAAGCCTCGGTTCTCGGGGTGGGTCCAGCGCACGTAGCCGCTCCCCCGCCACCCGTTGGCCCGCAGGCGGTCGAGGCCGCGGTGGTAGCCGACCCGGAAGGCCGCGTAGCGCTCGATGTCGTCGCGCCCCAGCTGGCCGAGGCGCGCCCACCCGTCGAGGAACCGGGGGTTGGCCGCCACCACCGTGGCCACGGCCGCGCGTCGGTCGGCATCGGGCTGGTCCAGCGCCGCCGCCAGGGCCGCCACCAGCTCGGCCGGTTCGGCATCGAGGACGGTCTCGGGAGGGCCCGAGGTGGTGAGGGTGACGGGGCGATCGCTCATGGTCCGCACCCTATGAGGTGAGACTGCACCCGAAAACGCCGAACGGCCGGGCCCGAAGGCCCGGCCGTTCTGAACTCCCGAAGGAGTTGGGTGGAATCAGCTGGCGCTGATCGACTGGCCGACCGTGTCGAACTTGTCCGAGGCGGAGGTGCCCAGGAAGGTCACGGCGACGATGCAGACGACGGCGATGAGGGCGACGAGAAGGGCGTACTCCACGAGGGAGGCGCCACGCTCGTCGTCACCGAAGCGGGCACGGAGGTAGGTGGCGAGGAATTCGTAGCTGGTCAGCATGGGGTGGATCTCCTGTTGTTGTGTTGGGTTGGTCACCCCAGCGGGGTGCTTGCTTCCTGACGGGTAATCCATCGGAAGCAGTCCCGAGATCCTGAATAGGTCGATCGGCCCTGTTTCGTGAGCTGGGCCTTTCCGCCGAGGTTCACCCTTCAGCGGCGGGTGGGCCCGTCGACGACCGGTGCCTGGGGCCGGTCCTCCTGGCGCACGCCGGGAACGGCGGCGGCCAGGTCGTCGGCGTGGTCGGCGTCCGCGGCATCGAGGAACGCCGCGGACGCCAGGTACGCGGTGGTGATCATCTCGTCGCTGTGGCCGAAGTCGTTGTACTTGATGACCGGCGTGGCGCCCGGCGGGAGGACGAGGACCTCGATGTTCGACGGGATGCCGGCGAGGTCGCGCTGGAAGCGGCTGCGGCGGGCCAGCCAGTAGGCGTAGGTGGCCATGTCGATCGGCCGCTTGGGCTCGGGCCGGGGCCGGTCCCACGAGCCCACGTGGAGGACGAAGATCCGGTCGCAGCCGAGCGCAACCGCCCGGCTCACCGGCACGTCGTTCACGATGGCCCCGTCGAGGTACTTGAGGCCGTCGATCTCGACCGGCGGGTACACGGCCGGGATGGCCGACGATGCGATGATCGGATCGACGAGCGGGCCGCGGTCGAACCAGGTCTCGGTGCCCTCGGTCAACGCGGTGGCCACGCACTGGAACGGGACCGTCAGGTCCTCGAACTGCCCGCCTGGCAGCACGGACTCGATGACCCGGCGGAGGTTGACGTTGTCGTGGATGGCAACGCCCTTCCGGGCGAGCTGCACCGCGGGGAACAGACCGGCGGGCATGACGTTCTCCGCCGCGAGCCCGCGCCACATCTCCTGGAGCCGTCCCGCCATCACGAGCGACGGGTCGGCGGCGATCGCCGCGCCGTTGAGCGCTCCCACCGAGCAGCCGAGGACGATGTCGGGCGCGATCTGCCGCTCGAACAGCGCCCGGACCATGCCGACCTGCAGCGCTCCGAGGTTGCCGCCTCCGCTCAGGACGAACGCGGTGCGCCGCGGCTTGCGCCGGAGGAGATCACGGATGCGGGACATGGCTTCCGGAGGCTACCGCTGGGGCCCGGACGTCAGCGCGGCGCGGCGCCGCGGTCGACGGCTCGACGGACGAGGTGCGCGACGGCCGTCGGATGGGTCAGGTGCGCGCCGTGCTCCGCTCCCGCCACCAGCGCGTGCTCGCCATCGGGTGCGGTGTCCGCCAGCTCGCGAGCGGCCCGCAGGTGCCACCAGGTGGTGTCGGCGCCGGCCGCGGAGAGCACCGGGACCGGGAGGTCGAGCGCCACATAGGGCGCCGGACCCTGGAGCGAGGCGATGTCGGCCCGCAGGGCGCCGCCCTCGGCCCGGCGCTCGGCTCGCGTGCGCGACGGCAACCGGCTCCAGAAGCGGTCCCCGATGGCGCGCCGCATGAACGCCTCGGCCTCGTCTGCCGGATCCTCGGGCGGCGCCGAGCGCGGCTGGGGCCACCAGTCCTCCCACGGCGCGGGGGCCTCGTAGGCCAGGACCGAACGGATCTGCTCAGGAGCGCGCCCCGCAGCGATGAGGGCGATGACCCCGCCGATGCTGTGGCCGAACACCGTGACCTCCCGCCCGTCGACGATGCGCAGCAGGTCGTCGACGTGGTCCTCGAGGGTGCCGATCCCGCACTCGGCGCTGCGCCCGTAGCCCCGGCGGTCGTAGCGCACCACGTGCAATCCGTCGAGGTGGCGGGCGACGCGGCCGAACGACGCGCTGCGGTCCAAGGCGCCGTGCGCGATCACCACGACGGCCGCCGACGGGTCCGGGTCGGGTGGCTCGACCACGTGCAGGTCTGTCGGGGCGGCCACGGAACGACCCTACGCAGCTGCCGCCTACCATCGCACCCGTGGAGCTCTGGCTGATCAGACACGGACTGCCCCTTCGGATCGACGGAGGCGACGGCCCCGCCGACCCGCCGCTCGCGCCCGAGGGCGTCGACCAGGCCGACCGGATGGCCGACTGGTGGTCTCGGCACCCGATCGACGCCGTCTACGCCAGCCCCATGCGCCGGGCCCACGAGACGGCCCTGCCGCTGTCCACCGCCACCGGCCACGAGGTCGTGCTCGACGACGGGCTGCGCGAGTTCGACGCCCACCTCAACTTCTACGTGCCGATCGAGGAGCTGCGTGCCGACGAGGAGGCGTGGAAGCGCCTGGTCGACGAGTGGCTCTCCCCCGAGGCCGAGGCCAAGCGCCAGGGGTTCCGCACTGAGGTCATCGGCACCATCGACGCCATCGTCGCCCGCCATCCGGGCGAACGGGTCGCCGTGGTGTGCCACGGCGGCGTCATCAACGCCTACCTCTCCGACATCATCTCGCTGCCGGGGACGATGTGGTTCGAGCCGGCCTACACGAGCGTGAGCCGCGCCATGGCCGGGGGCAGCCACAAGCAGCTCGTCAGCCTGAACGAGACGCCCCACCTCCCCCACCTGATCGCGCCCGCCACCGTCGGCTGAGCTGCCGATCGGTCAGTTCAGACCGGCGCGCAGCTGCTCGATGCGGGTCACGAGGACGTCGCGCCGGCGCGGGTCCACCCGCTCGGTGAGCGCGTCGAGGACCGAGATGGCGGTGTCGACGCGGCCCACGGTGACGTAGGCCTCGGCCAGCTCGACCTGCGCTCGGGGCGCCTGGCCCACGCCGGGGATGTCGCAGCGCAGCTCCAACGACCGCAGCAGGCGCGTCGGGTCCCCGATCCCGCGGTAGATCCCCGCCAGGTTGGCCAGGACCCGCGCCAGGATCTGCGGCCTCGGGGTCGGCGCCAGGAACGCCGGGTCGAACGTCGCACCCTCGCCGTGGATCGCCCGGAACCGCTGCTGCGCGCCAGCGGCGTCGAGCCATCGGCCGTGGTCGAACGCGTCGATCCAGCGGGTCGGCGCCGCGCCCTCGCCCACGAGGAAGTGGCCGGGCATGCCGACGCCGGTGGCGGTGACGTCGAGGCGCTCGGCCACCTCGATGAGCACGATCCCCAAGGAGATGGGGATGCCGATGCGGCGCCGCAGCACATCGGGGAGCATCGAGTTGCGCACGTCGTAGTAGACGTCGGCGTCGCCGGTGAAGCCGAGGGTGCCGAAGAGGTGCCGGCCGATGTCGTCGAGGTCCTTGCGGGCCGTCGAGCCCGTGGCCCGCAAGACCGCCAGGGCCGTGTCGTCGGTCAGCGCCTCGAGGGCGGACATCCCCTCCTCGATCGGCGTCGGATGGCCCAGCTGCGCCGCGACCACGAAGCACGCCTCGCCCAGCGGGACGAACGGGCTCCGCACCAAGCGGGCGAAGTGCTCTCGGTGGCTCACCTCGAGACTCGGGGGGCGGTCATCGCGAGATGATGACCAGTCGCTCCCGCGTCATCTCCCGCACGGCGTAGTGCGGCCCTTCCTTCGTGTTGCCGCTGTCGCGCACCCCGCCGTAGGGCATCTGGTCGGTGCGGAAGGTCGGCACCTCGTTGACCAGCACGCCGCCGAAATCGAGCTCGTAGGCCGCCCGGAGGGCCGCGTCGAGGTCTCTGGTGAACACCGCGGCCTGGAGGCCGTAGCGGGTGTCGTTCGCCTGGGCGATGGCGTCGTCGAGCTCGTCGTAGCCGATGATGCTCACGACCGGCCCGAAGACCTCCGAGCGGCACACCTCCATGTCGGCGGTGACCCCCGTGAGGACGGTGGGCGCGAGCACGCCGTCCACGAGATCACCGCCGGCGAGCACCTTGGCGCCGCCCTCGACCGCCTCGTCGATCCAGCCCTTGACCCGGTCGGTCTCGCTCGCGCTGATGAGCGACGAGACGTCGGTGGCCTCGTCGAGCGGATCGCCGACGACGAGCGCCTCGACCTTGGGCACGAGGGCATCGGTGAAGCGGTCCGCCACGTCGCGGTGCACGTAGACCCGCTGGGTGGAGATGCACGACTGCCCGGCGTGGCTGAACCCGGCCACCGCGATCTTGGCGGCCGCCGTCTCCCAGTCGCCCGACGGCTCGATGATGACCGGCGCGTTGTTCCCCAGTTCCAGACCGACCTTCTTCTCGGCCGCCTTGGCCGCGATGGCCCAGCCCACCTCTGGTGAGCCCGTGAAGGTCACCACCGCGACGTCGGGGTGCTCCACGAGGGGATCCCCGACCGTGCCACCCGAGCCGGTGACGACGTTGAGCCAGCCCGGGGGCAGGCCGCACTCGTCCATCAAGATCTCCTGGAGCCGGATCGATGACAGCGGCGTCTGGCTGGCCGGCTTGAGGACAACCGGGCACCCGGCGGCGATGGCGGGGGCCACCTTGTGCACCACCAGGTTCAGCGGGAAGTTGAACGGCGAGATGGCGGCGACGACGCCGCGGGGCACGCGCAGGGTGAAGCCGAGCTTGCCCTCGCCCGGCTGGGCGCCGTCGACGGGCACGATCTCGCCGACGAGGGTCCGGGCCTCCACCGCCGCTGACTGGAACGTGATGACCGTGCGCTCCGCCTCGACCCGGGCCGTGCGGATCGGCTTGGCGGCCTCCTCGGCGATGATCTGCGCCAGCTCGTCGCGGTGGTCCGCCATCGCCTGGGCGGCGGCATCGAGGATCTCGGCGCGCTTCCAGGGCGGGAGCGGTTCGGCCAGCACGGCCAACGCCACCGCCACCGCCTCGTGCACCTCGCCGGGGCCGCACTTCGGGACGCGCCCGATCTCGTGGCCGTCGAAGGGCGACGCCACCACCAGGCTGTCGGCCGTGGTCACGCTGCGAGTGCCGATGCGGACGGCGCGCTGCTCGGTGTCGGACATGAGGTGCTCCGTGGTGTCGACGGTGTGCACGGACGGTCTTATCACCGTTCCCGTTCCCCATCACCGCTACCCTGCCGCGGTGCCGTCGAGTCCCTGGCCGTTCCTCGATCACCCGGGCCCGCTGGCCTTCGCCCACCGCGGCGGCGCGGGGGACTGGCCCGAGAACACCATGCCCGCGTTCGAGGGTGCGGTGGCGCTCGGGTACCGCTACGTGGAGACCGATGCCCACGTCACCGCGGACGGGATCTGCCTCGCCTTCCACGATGACCGCCTCGACCGCGTCACGGACCGGACGGGCGTCATCGCCGAACTGACCTACCAAGAGGTCCGCCAGGCCCGCGTCGACGGGCGCGAGCCGATCCCGCTGCTCGAGGACCTCATCACCGCCTTCCCCAGCCTCCGGGTGAACATCGATCCCAAGCACGACGCGGCCGTCGACCCGCTGGCCGCGGTGATCGAGCGCACCGGCACCATCGACCGGGTCTGCGTCGGTTCCTTCTCGGACCAGCGCATCACCCGGCTGCGCGCCGCGCTCGGCCCGCGCCTGTGCACCTCCCTCGGGCCCAAGGCCATCGCCCGCCTCCGGGGCGGCTCGTTCGGGCTGCCGGCCGGGCGCATCGCCGGCGGCTGCGCCCAGGTGCCCCACAAGTACAAGGGCGTCGCCGTGACCGATCGGCGCTTCGTGGAGCGCGCCCACGCCGCCGGGCTCCAGGTCCACGTCTGGACCATCGACGACCCCGACGAGATGCACCTCCTGTTGGACCTCGGCGTCGACGGGATCATGACCGACCGTCCCGCGGTGCTGCGCGACGTCCTGCGCAGCCGCGGCGCCTGGTACTGACGACCTGTGGATGGACTGTGCACGACGCTGTGCATCTGAGGGGTGAACCTGGGGAGAACGGAAAAGGTTGGGGGACAACCCTGGGGACGGCGAAAAAGTGCTTGACCCGTCGGTGGGAGGGGCGCATGGTGTCCCTCGCCAGGCCGCACGGAGCGGCACGAACACCGGGCAGGAAGCCCACGGAGGCCCCGACCAGCTTGCTGGGAAGGACCGCCGGGGGTGGGTTCGGTGGGAAGGTCGTCACCGACACCTGGTGGGTTCGGAAGCCGTGGACGGCGCCTTCGGGTGGCGGGCATGGAATCCGGGTCCGGGTCGCCGAACCGGCGCCGAGGCCTTCGGGCAGCGGCGGCGGAGCGAGGCCCAGCCGGTCGCTCGGCACCGAGGCCTTCGGGTCACGGGGCAGGAGGACGGGCACCGCCGGTCAGCCGGCGCCGAGGCCCCCGGGCAACGGCTGCCGAAGACCGGAGGAGCGAGGTGCACGAGGTCCCGCCCCCGGGCGAGGCCACACGCAGCTCGCAACGGTCGGCCCCGAGGAGCTGGCGAGGGAAACCCCGTCGGTTACTCGGGGCCACCACCGTTTTCGGGCCGGTTCGAGGTCGCGACGGGCGATCCCGACCACCGTGGCCCGGGTGGCTCAACTTCGTCGCGCCCGGGCCGACAGGAGCCGTGATCAGGCCTGTCTCCCTCCAGGCCCGCGAGGAGCCACTCCATGCCACCGACCTCTCGAACCCGGACCCGGCGCCGCGCCGTCGCCCTCGCGGCAGCGCTGGCCGTCCTCTCCACCTCGTGCAGCCTGCTGCCGGGTCAGGGCGGCGACGATGCGGGCCCGAACGACGAGGTCACCGTCGCCGCGGTCGAGAGCGGTCTCGACCAGGCCGGCGCTCCGGTGCGCGGCGGCCAGCTCGTGTACGGCCTCGAAGCCGAGGTCGGCGCCACCGGGTACTGCCTCCCGGAGGCGGAGCTGGCGATCTCGGGGATGCAGGTCGCCCGCTCGCTCTACGACACGCTCACCATTCCCGACGAGGACGGCGACTACGTGCCGTACCTCGCCAAGGCGATCGACCACGACGACTCCTACAAGGAGTGGACGATCTCGCTGCGCCCGGGCATCACGTTCCACGACGGCTCGACGCTCGATGCCAAGGTCGTCAAGAACAACCTCGACGCCTATCGCGGCGTGTACGACGCTCGGAGCCCGCTCCTCTTCACCTTCGTGCTCGCCGACATCGCCGAGGTCGAGGCCGTCAACGAGCTGACCGTCCGCGTCACCACGAAGGTGCCGTGGGTGGCGTTCCCGGCCGTGCTCTACGCGTCCGGCCGCCTCGGGATGATGGCCCAGAAGCAGCTCGATGCGAAGAAGGAGGACTGCGCCACGAGGCCCATCGGCACCGGGCCGTTCTCGTTCGTCTCGTGGAAGCGCGACCAGGCGCTCAAGGTCCGCCGGTACCCCAAGTACTGGCAGCAGGCCCCCGACGGCAAGCCGTTCCCCTACCTCAACGCCATCGAGTTCCGCCCGGTGCAAAACAGCGACTCGCGCATCGCCCAGCTCCAGCAGGGCGAGCTGAACATGATGCACACCTCGACCTCGTCGGACATGGCCGACACCCTCCCCTCGCTCCGCGACAGCGGCGCCATCAACCTGCTGGTCTCGTCGGAGAAGACCGAGGTCGCCTACGTGATGATGAACAGCAAGGTGGCCCCCCTGAACGACCGCGACACCCGCCTGGCCATCGCCCACGCCATCGACCGCAACGCCCTCAACGAGAAGTCGAACA
>CAZCVS010000013.1:0-18806 GCA_964501845.1 uncultured Iamiaceae bacterium | reverse complement strand
TGGTCGGCGACGCCGAGCACCTCGCCGCCCTCAACGACCGCCACGGCGACGACGTCATCGAGGCGCACTTCCTCGACCCCGAAGACTTCCGCCAACGCTACACCGAGATGTCCGGCGTCGACTACTGGGCCTGAGCCTGGGCGGGGCCGCCTTGGCCGCGCGAACAGAGCTACCGAATGCCGCCTGCGTCCGTCATGGCGGAAGGTCCGAGGGCCTCTTGCTGCGTGGTGGCTCGCACGACTTCTCCCGCATCGGCAAGCCCTTCTCCCAAGCCCAACCACTCGGGACTGGGTTGGTACCTCTCGTTTGTCGTCCCTGTGGCCATCCCTGCCGTGTACCTCGGACGTCAGTTCGGATGGCTGCTGGGCGCCGGCTTCATGGTCGGGATGGCGCTCGTTCCCCTGATCCTCGTTTCCGCCCGCAGAGTTCCCTTCCGGCTGGTGGCTCTGGTCTACGTCGTGGCGGCTGTCGTCTCGGTTGTTTGGGTCGTGGCGACCGTGCGGTGATCAGGATGGGAGAGCCCGAGGACCTCGCGGCGGAAGTGGAGCGACTGCGGAACGATCCGGAGGACCGGCGCGAGTGCCTGGAGATCGCCTCCCTCATGGAGGAGTGCGGGCCGGAGGCCACCTTCTTCCGGCTGGCGGAGGCGGCCGGCGCTGCCGGTCTGATCGACCACGATGCACTGCTTCGTCGAACGCCCGTCGATGCCGACTTCGGCCGTGCCTTGACGGAGCTCCGAACAGTCCTCGTTGGCCAGCTGCGCGACGTGCTCGAGGAGCTCGACCTCATGGTGGTTCCGGTGGGCGAGCGGAACCTGGATCCGGGGACAGGAACCACCAGCGAGAGCGGGCTCGGCTGACTGGCGCGAACATGCCGGCATGGCTTCTTCCCCCTGGTTCGGTGTTCATACCGGTCTTCAACGCACGTCGACCTCGGAATTGATTGATCTTTGGAAGCGGGTCGAGGACCTTGGGTTCGAGTGGGCTTCGATCTGGGACCACTTCTATGCGGCCGACGGGTCGGGGGATCCGGACTGCCTCGAGGCCGTCGCCTGCCACGCGGCCCTCGCAGTCACCACCGAGCGGATCCGGTGCGGCTCCCTCGTGTACTCGGCCGGGTATCGGCATCCGGCGGTGCTGGCCAACGCCATCGCCACCATCGACCAGCTCAGCGGTGGCCGGGCCGTCCTCGGCCTGGGCGGCGGCTGGCTCGAGGGTGAGTACCGGGCCTACGGCATCCCGTACGGATCGCCGGTTGAACGGCTCCGCCGGCTCGGTGAGTCGATCCAGTGCATCCAATCGCTGCTCAACGAGGACCGCACCAACTTCGAGGGCGAGTTCTTCACCATGACCGACGCCCAGTGCGTCCCCAAGCCGGTGCAGGACCACCTCCCGGTGTGGGTCGGCGGTGGGGGCGAGAAGGTGACGCTCCGGGTCGCGGCCCAGTTCGCCGACGGCTGGAACCTCCCGTTCATCTCGCCGGAGGAGTGGGCCCGCAAGTCCGGCATCCTCACCGCCCACTGCGAGGACGTCGGCCGGGACCCGAAGGCCATCACCCGCACGGTCAACGTCGGCATCGCCAAGGACGACGACGACCTCCGCCAGCAGTTCGCCAACATCGCCGAGTTCGTCCGCCCCGGCGTCTTGATGGGCGAGGGCCAGGAGCTCGTCGACCGCGTGGGGGAGTACGTCGACGCCGGCGCCGATGCCGTGGTCCTCGCCATGCGCACCCCGTTCGACCTCGAAGCCCTCGACCGCTTCGCCGAGACCGTCCTCCCCGCCTTCGCGCTGAAGTAGGCCAGCCCATCCACCGGTCGAGCCCAACTTGGTGTGCGAACCCAGGCTCTTCGTCGATTCGCACACCAAGTTCGTTGGCGGGGCAGCGCCGAGCTCGCCCTGCGCTCGGCGCTGCACCGCGGCGGGCTGCGGTTCCGCAAGGACCTGCACATCAAGCTCGGCGCCTTCGCCGCCCGCCCCGACATCGTCTTCACCAAGCGACGGGTGGCGGTGTTCGTCGACGGCTGCTTCTGGCACTGCTGCCCGGAGCACGGCACCCGTCCGAAGTCCAACACCGAGTACTGGCTCCCCAAGCTCGAAGCCAACGTGGCGAGAGATCGCCGCAACGACACCGCGCTCGAGTCGGAAGGCTGGACCGTGGTCAGGATCTGGGAGCACGAGGACGTGGCCACCGCCGCGGACCGGGTGCGGGCGGCACTCGAGCCTCGGGCTGGTTGATCGGACCGGCCCGGCCCGTCAGCGCTTGCGGCGGGTTCGCTCGAGGCCGTCGAAGATGAGGTCCAGGCCGGGTTCGAACTCGTTGGCGAAGTCGTAGCCGGGGAGGCTCACGTAGGTGGCGGCCATCTCGGCGAGGTGGGGGAGGGCGTCCATGGGGGCCGACGCCAGGATCGCCGCGGCGAGCTCCGAGGTGCCCTCGCCCGGCTCGATCGGGAGCGACAGCTCCTGGACCACGAAGCCGTAGACGTACGAGTCCACGGTGGCGAAGGCGTGGGCCGCGCCCCGGACCGAGAAGCCGCCGGCACGGAAGCAGCCGATCATGACGTCGTGGTGCAGGAGCGTCGCCATGCCCGGCGATCGGCGCGAGTTCAACAAGCCCACCGCCCACGCGTGGCGCCGTAGCACCTCCCGCAACGACATGCAGCGGGCCCGCACCTCGGCCAGCCACGGACCATCGGCCGACGGCAGGTGCACCTCGGAGAACACCACGTCGACCATGCCGTCGAGCAGTTCGTCCTTGTTGGCGACGTGGTGGTACAGCGACATCGCCTCCACCCCCAGGGCCTGAGCCAGCTTGCGCATGCTCAGCGCGTCGATGCCCTCGTCGTCGGCCAGCTCGACGCCGGCCGCGACCACGCGATCGCGGCTCAGTGCCGGGCGACGTCCTCGTGGCTTGGCTGGTGGCATGCGAACGGGCTCCGGGGTCGGGGGTGGCGCTCGGTCACCTTACGGTGTACGTTGACCTTACGCCGTAAGGAACCTCGTCGGCGTTCACCCCCGAAGGACTTGCCATGCCCACCCCTCGACCCGCCGCCCCGTCCGACAAGGAGCCCGTGCTGCCGGCGATGATGCGCGCCGTCACCGCCGACCGCTACGGCGCACCGGGTGACGTACTCCAGGTCCGGACCGTCGACCGACCCATCCCGGGCAAGGGCGAGGTCCTCGTCGAGGTGGCATGTGCCGGGTTGAGCCGGGCGGCGCTCCACCTCACGACGGGCACCCCGTACCTGCTGCGCCTCGCCGGCTTTGGGCTCCGGGCGCCCAAGTACCCGGTCGGCAACGAGCTGGCCGGCACGGTGGTGGCGACCGGGCCGGAGGTGACCCGCTTCGCCGTCGGCGACGAGGTGTTCGGGTACGCCATGGGAACCTGCGTCGAGTTCGCCGTCGCCGAGCAGGACAAGCTCGCCCTTCGACCGTCGACGATGGCGCCCGCGCTGGCGGCGGCCACCGTCGACTCGGCGTCGACCGCGCTCCAGGCGGTCCGGGACCTTGGCGGCGTCCAGGCCGGCCAGCGCGTCCTGGTCCTCGGCGCATCGGGCGGGGTCGGATCGTTCGCCGTCCAGGTGGCGAAGGCCCGCGGCGCGGACGTGACCGGCACGGCCAGCACGGCGAAGATCGACTTCGTGCGCTCCCTCGGTGCCGACCACGTGGTGGACCACGTTGCCACCGACCCGCTCGCCGGCGCTGAGCCGTTCGACGTGATCATCGACATCGGCGGCAATCGCCCAGTGAAGGCGATGCGCAGGGCGCTGGCTTCCGAGGGCACCCTCGTGATCGTCGGCGGCGAGGGCGGTGGCAAGCTCACCGGCGGGTTCCAGCGCCAGCTGCTCGCTCCGATCCGCGCCATCGGCAGCCACCAGCGCGTGAAGAGCGTCGTGGCGGCGGAGCACCACCGCTTCCTCGACGACCTGGCTGAGATGGCCGCGGCCGGCCAGATCCGCCCGGCCATCGACCAGATCCACGCGCTCGACGGTGCGGCCGCGGGGTTGGAGCGGATGGCTGCCGGGCGGATCCGGGGCAAGGACGTGGTCGAGGTCCGGCGCGCCGGTTGAGCCGTTCGCGCTTCGTTCGCGCGCCTTGGTAGAGAGTAGGGGGGACGGACGAGGGCGAGCGGCGCTGATGAGGCGCTTCGGAGGGCACCATGAGGATCACCCGGGGGCGCGCGGCGTCCATCGCGCTGGTGGGCGCGCTGGTGGTGGGGCTGGCCAGCCCCACCAGTGCTCGTACGGAAGGCGCGACCGCGACGGGCCAGTTCAAGCCGCCTCCGGCTTTGGAGCTGGTCACCCACGCCGATCAGGCACCGGACCTCGTCCCCACCCGCCCGGAAACCACACCCACAGACGGGCTGCCCGTCGACGGCAACCTCCGAGCGGAGGTGCTCGCCGACCCTGATGGACTGGTCACGGTCGAGGTGCTGCACGAGGCCGGCCGAGGCGAGGCCGTGTCGGACCGGATCGTCGAGCTCGGCGGCTCGGTCCACGGCCCGATCGCAGACGTCGGCGTCGAGGGCGAGGTGCCCGCCGACGCGGTCGCCGCGCTCGAGGACTTCGCCGGTGTCCAGTCGGTGCAGGAGCCGGTGAGGTCCGACCCGGAGAGGGCAGCCACCGGTGGCGCGGAGCTGGCGGTGACCGGCTCCGAGGTGGCCCTCACCAAGGCCGACACCTGGCACGCTGCCGGCATCAAGGGCGCCGGGGTCAAGGTCGGCATCATCGACGGCTTCCACCAGAACACCTGGAACGCCGCGGTGGCCAGCGGGGACCTCCCGGGTCCGCCCGCCGGCACGTTCTGCCGCGACACCGGCGCGACGTGCAACATCTGGACCACCGTCAAGCACGGGGTCGGCGTCGCCGAGATCGTCCACGAGATGGCGCCGGGCGCCCAGCTCTACATCGCCAGCGCGTGGACCGCGGCGGACTTCCAGGCCGCGATCAACTACTTCGACAGCGTCGGCGTCAAGATCGTCACCCGCTCACAGACCCACACCTACGACGGTCCGGGCGACGGCACCGGCCCGGTCGCATCAGTCGTCAACAGCGCCGTCTCGAAGGGGATGGTGTACCTCAACGCAGGAGGCAACAGCGCCGGCGGCGTCGGCCGAAGTGGGTCGTACTGGCGTGGCAGCTGGGTGGACGCGGACGCCGACGGATGGCTGGAGTTCGCCCCCGGCGACGAGCTCCTCAGCACGAGGTGCTGGTACTGGAACGGCGTCCGGTGGAACGACTGGGGCGCCAACCGGACCGACTACGACGTGTACGTCTTCAACTCAGCGGTCCAGCAGATCGGGTCCAGCGGGCGCAACCAGGGCGCAGGCGCGATACCCGTCGAGGCCGACAACAACGTCAACTGCGGCGCTGGCGGCGCCATCGTCTACATCGGCATCTACAAGGTCGCCGACGGCAACGGGACGGCGGGCGACATCCTGGAGTTCCAGGTCAACGGCGTCGGCGTCGAGCACTGGCAGAACCCGAGCAGCGCGGCGGTGCCCATGGGCGACTCCGCCAACCCCGGCGCCCTCACCGTCGGCGCCGTCGACCCGGCGGCGAGCGGGACCATCGCCACCTACAGCTCCCAAGGCCCGACCAACGATGGGCGGATCAAGCCCGATCTGTCCGCCCCGTCCTGCGTGGTGAGCGTGGCCTACCAACCCGACTGCTTCAACGGCACGAGCGCGGCGGCGCCCGTCGTCGCCGGGGCGGCAGCCCTCGCCCGCTCGGCCGGCGTGTCGACCACGCCCAGTGGGATCGCCAGCTACCTGAAGGCATCGGTGGTCGACCGCGGCGCCGCCGGCGCGGACAACGTCTACGGCACCGGCGAGCTGCGCCTGCCGGCACCGCCGGCAACCCCCGCCCCGTTCTCGAGCTTCGCCAACCTGGTCAACCGCCAGTACCAGGACTTCCTCGGTCGAGCGCCCACGGCCGCCGAGCGCAACAGCTGGGTGAGCAAGCTCAACGCCAAGACCGCGACCCGCTCGTCGCTCGTCGGTTCGCTGCGCGCGTCCAGCGAGAACGTGAACAACGTCGACCCGGTGACCCGCCTCTACAGCGCCTACTTCCTGCGCATCCCCGACGCCGGCGGTCTCACCTACTGGATCGGCAAGCGCCGCAAGGGGGCGAAGCTCGACACGATCAGCCAGTCGTTCGCCAGCTCCAGCGAGTTCAAGAACCGGTACGGCTCGCTGACCAACGCGAAGTTCGTCGACCTCATCTACAAGAACCTCTTCGACCGCAAGCCGGACCCGAGCGGCCGCACGTACTGGACCGGCCAGCTCGACAAGAAGAGGAAGAACCGGGGCCAGGTTATGGCCGGGTTCTCGGAGAGCAACGAGTACAAGAGGAACCAGGTGAAGCAGGTGAACGCGGCGGTGGGCGTGATCTTCATGCTCAAGCGCAAGCCCACCCAGGCCGAGTTCAACGCCCTCATCGCGGGCCCGGGCACCGGTGCGGCGGTCGCCGAGTGGGTGTTCGCCTGGGGCGGCTACAAGCCCTGACCAGAAGGGCCATCTGGCGCGAACTTCGTAGCTGAGGACGCCCGTTCGGGAGCTCTCACCTACGAAGTTCGGCGGGGCCAGGGGTGGTTTGGGGTGGTTTGGGGTGGCTGGGTGCGGCGCTGGTAACCCGCGGCGGTCGCGGCGGGTCCAACCGGCGTGCTCCTCCCTCCTCGCGCTCGGACCCGACCCTGCTGCGCCGGTGGCGTCGACCTCGGGGAGGTCGGGCGATGAGCGCCGAGCCCGACCTGCCGTTCCATGGACCGGCGAAGCCGGAGGGCCTGCTGCACCGGGCGGCGGAGGAGATCGCCGAGGCGTTCGGGGTCGAGCGCCAGCTCGACAAGCTGCTGTACCAGTCCGCCCAGGAGGTGGGAGGGGTCGAGTTCGCCAGCATCTTCAACCCGATCCCGACCGAACGGCTCTCCGCCGACCCGCGGCCCGACGCCATCAACCACGATCAGGCGTTCCTGCGGTCCAACCCGCTCAGCAGCGACGACACCGAACAGGCGCTCGGACTGCTGGAGATCCTCCACGGCCCCTTCGCCACGGCCAACGCCGAGGTGTTCGCCGCCTTCGCCGAGCGGGAGAAGTTCTTCGAGCGCCTCGCCGATGGGCAGTCGTTCATCTTCGTGGGGTCGCACCTGGAGTTCCAGGACGTCGGCTTCAACCTCGGGTACCTGACCCGGGCCGCGCACCTCCACGGCTTCGACCGCCTCGACACCCGGACGACGCTGATGATCGGTCGCCTCCTCGGCTACCTCGAGGTCCTGGGCCTCAACGTCATCGACGACATCCTCCGCAAGGCGTCCAACGTCCTCAAGACCTTCCCGGTCAGCGGTGGCGAGGCGGTCAACGAGGGCGACATCACCGACGAGGACCTCAACCGCCGGGTCCGCAACTTCCGCAAGAAGCAGAACGCCCGCACCCGCGAGGAGTTCATGAACCTGATGACGTCGGACCACGGCCACCTCGTCATCGAGGCCGGCTCGGGCTCCCGCGACGCCAAGGACGAGCACGGCTACATCGTGATGGAGCCCTTCGCCGGCGGCACCCGCGAGGACCTCTACTTCGCGGTGCAGGGCGGAGCGTCGATCTACCCGATCTTCGGCGACTACGGGAACACCGAGGAGCCGTCCGTGGTGGAGATCGGCCAGGAGATCACGCACCTGTCGAGTCCGCAGCACGCCCACTCGATCGGCGAGATCATTGCCAGCATGGGCAACCGGGCCCGCGGCGCGGCGGCCAAGGACCATCCCGACGTCGCCCGCTTCCGGACCCCCATCCGCTACGGCAACTACGAGATCACCAAGGACTGACACCGCATCCCGAGCACCGGCCGCGCCGAGCGGGCAGGCTGGCAGGATGGCACGCAGGGGACAGCGACGGACCGCCTTCGCCGTCGGCGCGATCGGTCTGCTCGGTCTGCTCGGCCTGGCCGGGTGCGGCGGCAGCAACGATGACGCGTCCACGACCGAGCCGAAGGCGACGACCACCACGACCGAGCCGGAGGACCCGGCGACGGACTTCTCGCGGCGGGGCGTCGTCGTGATCGCTCACCGAGGCGCGTCGGCCTACGCGCCCGAGCACACCAACGCGGCGTACACGCGGGCCATCGAACAGGGCGCGGACTACATCGAGCAGGACGTGCAGCTCACCGCAGACGGCCAGCTCGTCATCCTCCACGACCCGACGCTCGACCGCACCGCCCGCGGCCCGGCCGAGACGTGCACGGGCCCGGTCTCGGAGCGCACGACCACGGACCTCTATGCCTGCGACGCCGGCACGTGGTTCAACGAGGCCCACCCGGAGCTCGCCGACCCGGCGTTCTCCCGCCAGCGGATCCTCATGCTCGCCGACGTGCTCGACGGCTACGGCAGTGAGACCCGCTTCTACATCGAGGTCAAGGCGCCCGACGATCAGCCGGGGATGGTCGATGCGCTGCTCGAGGTGCTCGACGACGCGGACCTCGACATGGATGACCCGGACCTCCCGCCGGTGGTGGTCCAGTCCTTCAGCGCCGACAGCCTGAAGGAGATCCACGAGCGCCGACCCGACCTCCCGCTCGTCCAGTTGATCCGCAACGGCGAGCCTGCCCCGGATGGTGCGGCGCTCGACGCCATCGTGGAGTACGCCGTTGCGATCGGTCCGCCCAAGGCGATGGTCACCCGGGACCTGGTCGCCGCGGCCAACGAGCGCTGCCTCGACGTCCACCCGTACACGGTCGACGAGTCCGCCGAGATGGCATCGCTGCTCGACGCCGGCGTCGGGGGCATGTTCACGAACACCCCGGACGTCTTGGCCGACCTGCTCGAGCCCTACGAGCAGACCGGCACCGGCCTCTGCCCGGCGCCGGCGACGAAGTCGGCGTCCGCGTCGGGGACGTCCGGCGGCTGAGCGCGCTACCAGACGTCGCCGGGCCGGTCGTCGCACGAGATCGGTGCCGTCAGGTCCGGCACCAGCGCCCGGTCGAGCCGCAGCACCATGATCCCGTCGTCGTCCTCGGGCGTGCGGTGGAGCTCGTCGCCGACGCGGACGAACGACGGGCCCTGCCACCGCTCCCACCCGAGCTGCTCGTAGAAGGGGAAGGCGCCGGTGCCCAGGGCGCCGAGCTGGTGGCGCTCGGCGATCAGCTCCCCGATCCGGTGCATGACCCGGGAACCGTGGCCCTGGCCCTGTGAGGCCGGTCGGGTGGCGACGCCCTCGACGTACCCCGTGCGCAGCGGCCGCCCGCCGACGTCGATGATGCGATCGACCACCGCGGCATGGGACACGACATCGCCGTGCGCGCCGAGCACCAGCACGTGGGTCCCGCCGAGGGTGTGGTCCCAGTCGTCATCGTCGAACGCCTCGTCGGGCTGGTCCGGATCGTCGAACGCGGCGTCCATCAGCAGACGCACGTCGAGGAGCAGGCCGCCCGAGAGCTCGTCCGTGTGAGCCACCAGCAGCTCGGCGTCGGTCACCGTGCCACGGTAGGCGTCGGTCCATCCAGCAGGGTCGGACGCTCGTCGGTCGCGAGCAGCTGGGTTGGGCGCACCGGTCCGACCGCTGCGCCGGTCGGACCGGTCAGCCGGTGGACGAGGCGGCGACGATGGCGGCGGTGGTGGCGCCGATCACGTACTTCACGGCCGCAGCCGCTGGGACCTGGACCGTGGCGTCGGCGATGCGGCGCTTGGCGTGCTTGCGATCGGCCCGGTCGGGAGCAAGCACCTCGAGCAGCTGGCAGGGACCGGCGAGCGCGAGCAGGGTGGCGTCTCGGGGAGCGAGGGGATCGTCGCCCGTCGCCGCTGACCGGACGCGGGCGAGCAGGGCCGCATGGGCTACCGGATCCGACACGGGGTGGCGGGTCGGCTGGAGCGGGCTGGGTCGGTGGCGGCCGAGCACGCCGGCGTCGATCATCCCGTCGACCACCTCGTTCCACCCGGAGTGGCGGATCGAGCCGAGCCGGGACTTCAGCTTCTTCCCGTCGAGCTTCGCCACGTTCTCGAGGACCTGGCGCAGCAGCGAGTCGGTCGGCACGGTGCCGGTGAGCCCCACACGGCCGCCCTCGAGGGTGACGTGGCCCTCCTGCACGAGCTCGGTCACCAGTGCCCCGGTGACGCCGGTGGCGTACCCGGGCTGGTATGTGGCCGGCGTGCCGTCGGGGTTCAGGGCGAGCAGGACGAACTCCTCGGCGATCAGCACGGGCCCAGGTTCGCGTCGATCGCCTGGTCGCGCCACTGGTCCGGCATGTTCGCGCTCCGTTCGCGCCCGGTGCCGTAGGAAGGGGCCGTCCCCCGGGGGGAGGGGCATTCCGGTGCGGCCGGCGAGCGGGAACGCCGGCCGCACCGGGCCCTCCGGAGCTGAGCGGCGATCGTCGTGGGCTGGTCCTGCCGAGACCGGCCGCGGCCCGTCGGCCCCGGGTGCACCGGACCGCCGGTATCGTCCGGCCATGTCCGAGAACCGGCGCGGCCCGGGAGCGTGGGGTGCGTCGAGCTCCGTCTGTGTGGAGGCGGCCGACAGCTGCCGGAACGGCCTCGGTCCCGTCCTCTGATGGCTGCAGCCCGTCCGCCCGTCGAGGTCACGGCGATGGCCGCGACCGCCACCGACCGCCGGGCGTTCGGCGGTGACTGGGTGTTCGAGCGCAAGCTCGACGGCTACCGCTGCCTCGCGTGGATCGACGACGACGGGGTGCGGCTCCGGTCCCGCAACGGTCTGTCGTTCGACGACACGTACCCCGAGGTCGCCCGGGCGTTGGCGGCACAGGCCCACGGATCGATGATCGTCGACGGCGAGGTCGTGGCGATGGTCGACGGGCAGACCAGCTTCGAGCGCCTCCAGCAGAAGCTCAGCGACCCCTCCGTTCCCGTGCAGTACGTGGTGTTCGACCTGCTGTGGTTCGACGGCAACGACATCCGGCCGCTGGGGCTCGAAGCCCGCCAGGAGGCGCTCCGCCAGGTGCTCGAGCCGGGCGGGCCGATCGTCTTGAGCGAGGCCCTGCCGGGCGATGCCGAGGCGCTGTTGGAGGCGGCGTGCGGGCGGGGCTGGGAGGGCCTGATCGCCAAGCGCCGGGCGTCGTCGTACCAGCCGCGCCGGAGCAAGGACTGGCTGAAGCTCAAGTGCGTCCACGCCCAGGAGGTCGTCATCGGCGGCTACACCGAACCGAAGGGGTCGCGCACCGGGCTGGGCGCCCTGCTGGTCGGCGTCTACGACGGTGACGAGCTGCGCTACGCCGGCAAGGTCGGGACCGGCTTCGACACCGCCACCCTCTCCGAGCTGTACCGGGACCTGCATGCGATCGAGCAGGCCGGGTCGCCGTTCGCGGGGACGGTCAAGGAGCGGGCGGTCCACTGGGTCGAACCGGTGATGGTCGTCCAGGTCGGCTTCGGGGAGTGGACGTCATCGGGCCACCTCCGCCACCCGCGCTACCTCGGCCGCCGCCCCGACAAGGACCCCAAGGACGTGGTGCGCGAGCCCTGATCGCGGCGGGGGTCCGAGGGATCAGGGATGGGTCAGGGTTGGTCGGGGTGGTCGTCGGCGTCGTGACCGGGGCTGAGGTCGTCGACGTCGGACAGGCGCAGCGGGGTGAACGGCCCGTCGTGCCAGACCTCGACGGGGCCGAGCGAGATGACGACGTGGTCGCCGCGATCGTCGAGGACGCTCAGCTTCTCGCCGACGAGACCGTGGGCCGATGCGGCGAGGACGGGCACATCGTGCGGTCCCGGCTTCCAGTCGACCAGCTCGAACTTGTCGACCTCGTCGCCGGTCAACGTGCCGAAGACCCGCGCCAGCTCGTGGTCGTCCTCGGTGAGGAAGTGCACGGCGAGGTGGGTGGCTCGCAGCACCAAGCCGAACGTGTGGTTCGCCTTCGAGATCCAGACCGAGTACTCGGGCGGGTCGATGCTCGACTGGCAGTGGAACCCGACCAGGCAGCCGGACCGCTCGTCACCCACCACCGTGGTCACGACCGCCATCGCCGGGTCGAGCGAGGCCATCAGCTGGTCGAACGCGTCGGTCGTCACCGTCCCAGCCTGGCCCCCGGCAGCAAGGTTCTCAACCACCGGTTCGAGCGGTGGCATCGATCGGTGGTTTCGATCGGGTGTGGGTGGGGCACTGGGCGCCATGAACGCAACCATCCTCTGGGTCATCGCCGCCGTCCTCGTGGTCGCCGGCATCGTGCAGCTCTTCCAAGGGCAGATCATCTTCGGCATCGTGCTGATCGTCCTGGGCGCGCTCGTCGGCCCTGGCGGCGTGTCGATCTTCCGCACGAACGGCCGATGACCGACCCCAGCGGCCTGACCGCGCTGGCCATCAACTGCACCATCAAGCCGTCGCCGGCCGAGTCGAGCTGCGAACGCATGCTCGGCCTCATCGCCGACGCGCTCGAAGGGCACGGCGTCACCACCGAGACGATCCGCGCCGTCGACCTCGACATCAAGCCCGGCACCTCGTCGGACGAGGGTGACGGCGACGAGTGGCCGGGCGTGCGCCAGAAGGTGCTCGCCGCCGACATCTTCATCCTCGGCACCCCGGTGTGGGTCGGGAACCCGTCGAGCGTCTGCCGCCGGGTGATCGAGCGGCTCGATGCCTTCTTGGGCGAGACCGACGACAAGGGCCGCATGATCGCCACCGACCGCGTCGCGGTGTCGGCGACGGTGGGCAACGAGGACGGCGCCCACAACGTGTCGGCCCAGGTGTTCCAGGCCCTCAACGACTTCGGGTTCACCATCCCGGCCAACGGCCACGCCTACTGGGTGGGCGAAGCGATGGGGTCGGTCGACTTCATCGACCTGGACCCGGTTCCGGAGAAGGTGACCGGCGTGATCGACACCCTCGCTCGCAACGCGGTCCACCTCGCCGAGCGGCTGGCGGCCTCGGGGTACCCGGCCGGCTGACCCCGCTTTCGGGCGGGCGGCTCCCGCCCGAGTGTCACAGGGGTGTGGGACACTCCAACCGATGTTCCGCCTCGACGACGACTGGGTGTTCAGCGCCACCGACCTGGTGACCGCGCTGCGGTGCGAGTACCAGGTCCTCCACAAGCGGGCGGAGAAGGCAGGGCTGGTCGACCCGCCCCAATCGCCGGACGACCTGGTGCTGAAGCGGGCATCCGAACTGGGCATCGCCCACGAGGAGGCGGTGCTCGAGCGGCTGGTCGCGGAGGCGGGCTCGTCGGCCCCCGGGGAGCCGGGCGGCGTGGTCTCGATCACCCAGCCCAGCACCTCGTCGCGCGCGCAGCTGGAAGGCGCCCACGCCCAGACGTTTGCCGCCCTCCGAGGCGGCGCCGACGTCGTGTACCAGGCCGCCTTCTTCCACGACGGCTTCCACGGGCTGGCGGACTTCGTCGTGCGCGCCACCGGGGAGGACGGGTCGTCCTGGTACGAGCCGGCCGACACCAAGCTGGCCCGCCACGCCCGGGTGGAGGCGCTGCTCCAGCTGGCCGCCTACGCGGACCAGCTGGTGGCCATGGGGTTTCCGGCGCCGAGGGAGGTGCACCTGTGGCTGGGCGACGGCAGCGTCTCGTCGCACCGCTACGCGGACCTCCAGCCCATCCACGCCGATCGCTCGGAGCGCCTCCGCTCCCTGTTCGCCCGGCCGGTGGCCGTCCCGGTCTGGGGTGACCCCGAGCTGCGGGCGTGCGGGTGGTGCGACCACTGCGCCGAGGCGGAGCAGGACAGCCGCGACGTCACTCTGGTCGCCGGCGTGCGGATCGACCAGCGGGCCAAGCTGGTGGCCGCGGGCATCCACACCATCGACGATCTGGCCGCGGCCACCGAGGCCCCCCTGGACCTCAAGGCGGAGACGTTCGCCAAGATCCACGCCCAGGCCGTGCTCCAGGCCGGCCAGGACGCCACCCGGACCGAAGAGGATCCGCTCGGGGTGGTCACCGCGGAGCTGTACAACCCGGCGGGCATCGCCCTGATCCCCGAGCCCAACCCCGGGGATGTCTTCTTCGACTTCGAGGGCGATCCGCTCTTCGTCGAGGCCGGTTGGCCCGAGCTGGGGTTGGAGTACCTCTTCGGCTCCATCACCCACGACCGCGGAGAGCCGGTCTACTGGCCGCTGTGGGCGCACGACCGCCGGGCGGAGAAGGCCGCGGTCGAGACCTACATCGACTGGCTGGTCGCCCGCCGGGCCACCCCCGGGTTCGAGGGGCTGCACGTCTACCACTACGCGCCCTACGAGGTCACCGGGCTCAAGCGCATGGTCCAGCGCTACGGCACCCGCAGCGAGGAGCTCGACCAACTGCTCACCGACGGCGTGTTCGTCGACCTGTACTCCGTCGTCCGGCGCTCGATCCGGATCTCCGAGCGGTCCTACAGCATCAAGCGGCTCGAACCGCTCTACATGGGCGATGAGCTGCGCACCAGCGAGGTGGCCGGCGGGGCCGACTCCATCATCTGGTACGGCAACTACTGCATGCTCCGGGCACGCGGGGATCTCGACGAGGCCCAGGCCCAGCTCGACGAACTGGCCTCCTACAACGAGTACGACTGCCTCTCCACCCTGCGTCTGCGCGACTGGCTGCTCACCCTCCCCGGTGGCGTGCGACCGCCGCCCCGCACGGGTGAGGTCACGGTCGAGCCGCCCCCGCAGTCCGCTGAGCAGGCGGCGGCGCTGGCGCTCGAGCAGGAGCTGCTGGCTCCGTTCGCAGCCAAGGCTCCCGAGGAGCGGACCCCCGACGAGCAAGCTGTGGCCCTGCTCGCCGCCGCGCTGCTGTTCCACCGCCGGGAGTCGCTCCCGTTCTGGTGGGCCCACTTCGCCCGCCTGTCCGCCACCGTCGAGGATTGGGAGCACGACGGCGAGATGGTCGTGCTGCCTCCGGGCTCGGTCGAGGTGGTGGCCGACTGGCATGTGCCCGAGGGCAAGCGGTCCTACCAGCGCACGCTCACCGCGCTGGCCGAGGTGCCCGGGTCGTTCAAGCTCACCGCGGGCAGCGAGTGCCACACCATCTACGACGCGCCGCTCCCGCCGCTGGTGAAGGAGCCGTCCAACTCGGACCGAGGGTTCCGGGGCTCGGGCCGGCTGGTGGCGCTGGAGTCCGAGGGCGACCGGGTCCGGGGCACGCTCACCGAGGGCCTGCCCGGCGGGCTCGGCGAGGAGCCCGGCCCCGAGCAGGCGGCGGTTCCGGCTGCCCTCAGCGCCGGCAGCCCACCGCCCACCGGCAAGCTGGCGACGGCGATCTTGGCCATCGCCTCGGAGGCGCTCGACCCGTCTGGCACCCTTGTTGCCCACCCCGCCCTCGACATCCTCCGGCGGCTTCCGCCCCGCCTGGCTGGCGGCGGTGCGCTCCCCACCGTCATCGACCACGACTTCGCCTCGGCCATCACCTCGGCGGTCCGCTCGCTCGACCGCTCGTACCTCGCGGTGCAGGGGCCGCCCGGAACCGGCAAGACCACCACGGGGGCGCAGGTCATCAAGCGCCTCGTCGACGGCGGCTGGAAGGTGGGCGTCGTCGCCCAGGGTCACAAGACCATCGAGGCGATGATGGAGAAGGTCATCGACGTCGGTGTGTCGCCCGAGCAGGTGGTCAAGCGGGCCCAGGGCAGTGGCGACCACCGGGGCTTGAAGCTGTCCGACGCCAAGCTCAAGGCCAAGGTCACCGAGCCGGGGGTCGGCTGCCTCATCGGCGGCACCAAGTGGGACTTCGTCAACGAGAACCGGATCCCGGCGGGCAGCCTGGACCTGGTCGTCATCGACGAGGCCGGTCAGTTCGCCCTCGCCGACACCATCGCCGTCTCCCAGGCCGCTCCCCGGCTCCTGCTCCTGGGCGACCCGCAGCAGCTCCCGCAGGTCAGCCAGGCCCGCCACCCCGCGCCCGTGCAGCAGGCCGCGCTCGACTGGCTCAGCGACGGGCAGGACACGCTGCCGCCTGAGCTCGGCTACTTCCTCGACACCACCTACCGGATGCGCCCGGAGCTGGCCGAGGTGTCCTCGCACCTGTCCTACGACGACCGGCTCGACGCGGACCCGTGCACGGCCAAGCGGATCCTCGCGGGCATCGAACCGGGTCTGCACACCGTCCTCGTCGACCACGACAGCAACCGGACCGCATCGGTCGAGGAGGCCCGCACCGTGCTGCGGCTGGTGGTCGATGCGGTCGGCCGCACCTGGACCACCGAGGACGGCGATCGCCCCCTCGACCCGGCCGACGTGCTGGTGGTGGCGCCCTACAACGCCCAGGTGAACCTGATCCGCACCGTGCTCGACGACGCCGGGCTCGAGACCGTGCGCGTCGGGACGGTCGACAAGTTCCAGGGCCAGGAGGCCGCGGTCGTCATCATCTCGATGGCATCGTCGTCGGCCAGCAGCGGACGCGGGGCATCGTTCGTGCTGTCGCGCAACCGGCTCAACGTGGCCCTGTCCCGAGCGCAGCACACCGCCTACCTCGTGCACTCCCCGCAGCTCACCGACCTGATCCCGGCCACGCCGTACGCCTTGGCGCAGCTCGGGGCGTTCCTCGGCACGTCCCGGTCCGGTCGCCCCGCCACCGAGCGCTCGTAGCCTGGTCGCTCATGGCAGCGGCAGCGGGGGTCCCGGAGGCAGAGCTGGCCGCGCTCGACGACCTGCCGGGCAAGGGCGGCCGATGGGCGGTCGACGGGGTCGAGCTCTCGGTGAGCAACCTCGACAAGATCCTGTTCCCGGCCGTGCCGGCAGGCGAGGGCGACGATGACGGCGACGGCCGGCCCGAGGTCACCAAGCGCGACCTGCTCCGGTACCTGGGCCTGGTGTCGGGTGTGATGCTCCCGTACCTCACCGGTCGGCCCTGCAACATGGTTCGCCACCCCGACGGGACCGATGCCGAGGGCTTCTGGGCCAAGGCCGCCCCCAAGAACGCTCCCGAGTGGATGACCCAGTGGCCCAACGAGGACGCCGACCGCGACGAGACCCGCTGGTACGTGGTGGTGGACCGGCCGGCCACCCTGCTCTACCTCGGGAACCTGGCCGCGGTCGAGTACCACCCGTGGACGTCGAGTTGCGAGCGCAGCCACGAGCCCGACTGGGCGCTCATCGACCTCGACCCCGGCACCGACACCACCTGGGAGGAGGTCGTCCTGCTGGCCAAGCTGCACCAGACCGCCCTCGAGCACCTCGACCTGCAGGCGGGCCTCAAGGTCACCGGCAAGCGCGGCATCCAGATCTGGATCCCGGTGGAGGCCGGCCTGGGCTTCGACGACACGCGTGCCTGGGTCGAGAAGCTGTCGCTGATGGTGGGCAAGCTCGTGCCCGACATCGTCAGCTGGGCGTGGAGCAGGGCCGACCGAGGCGGCAAGGCCCGGCTCGACTTCACGCAGAACATCCGCAACAAGACCCTCGTCGGCCCGTTCAGCCCCCGCGCAGCCTCGGGCGGCCCGGTGTCGGTCCCCCTGACCTGGGACGAGCTCGACGACCCCGACCTGGCCCCCGACCGCTGGACCATCCACACGCTGCCCGAGCGCCTGGCCTCCGTCGGCGACCCCATGTCCCACCTCATCGGCCTCCAGCAGCACCTCCCCGCCATCTAGCCCCACCTCCCCGCCACCCGAGGCATGGCGGGGGCCGTCGCCGCGTGCACTTGTGCGTGCCAGGGACCGCGTTTTGCACGCGACCTGGGTCGCGTCCGTGCCAGAGGTCGCGGGGCCGCGTGCAGTTGTGGGTGCCGGGGACCGTGTTGTGCACGCGGCGTGGGTCGTGTCTGTGCCAGAGGTCGCGGGGCCGCGTGCAGTTGTGGGTGCCGGGGACCGCGTTTTGCACGCGGCTGGCTCGTTGCTTGGGGTGCTGGAGGCGGTCAGGCTTCGGCGGCGCGGTCCGCGGCCTTCTTCTTGGCGGCGTCGACGCTCTCTCGCAGGGCGGCCATGAGGTCGATGACCGGGGCGTCGGTGTCGGCGTCTTCGGCGGGCTCGGCGACGACGCCGTCGGAGCGGGCCTCGATGGCTTCGAGCAGTTCGGCGGTGTAGGTGTTCGGGTACTTCTCCGGGTCCCATTCGGAGGTCATGGTGTCGACCACCTGGAGCGCCAGGTCCACGGCCCGCTGCTGGGGCTCGCCCCGCTCGGCCGGAAGCTCCTCGATGTCCTCGCGGGCGACGACCTCGTCGGCGTAGCGCATCGTCGACATGGCCAGCAGCCCGCCCATCGGCCGGATGGCGGCGAGGCGGCCCTTGTTGCGCATGACCACGGCCCCGATGGCGACGCGGTTGCGCTCCTCCATGGCCTCGAGCAGCAGCTCGTAGGGCTCGACCGCGGCCGCGCCGTCGGGGCCGAGCCAGTAGGTCTTGTCAAAGTACACCGGGTCGACCTCGTCGAGGTCGACGAAGTCGAGCACGGTGACGGCCTTGGTGCTGTCGGGACGGAGCGCGGCGATCTCCTCGCGCTCGAACGTGACGTGCTTGCCGGGCGCCAGCTCGTAGCCCATGACGATGTTCTCGTCCTCGACCGGTTCGCCCGTGGCGGCGGACAGGTTCTGCTGCTTGATGCGGGCCCCGGTGTCGCGCTCGATGCGGTGGAAGCGGACGTCCTTGTCCCGGGTGGCGGTGTACGCCTTCACGGGCACGCTGACCAGCCCGAAGCTGATGACGCCAGACCAGGTGGGGCGGGCCATCAGAGGCCGACCAGGAGGAGAGGTGCACGCATCAGGACGCCTTTCGCGACGGGGGTGCCGATGCCGGCCACGCTAGCCAGCAGCTCGTCCGCACCGGGAGGGCGACAGCGCCCGCCAACTGAGACGCACTTCGCACCCGAACGTCATCGGCCCAACCTCCACGAACTTTCGACGCGAGCGGTTGCAGTGCAACCACAACCATCGAAAGTTCGATCGTAAGGCTGGCCTACTATTCGAACTTTCGACGCGAGCGGTT
>CAZCVS010000012.1:0-18808 GCA_964501845.1 uncultured Iamiaceae bacterium | reverse complement strand
GGCTCCGCCTCGGCGCTCGCCTACCGCGCCCGCCACGGGCTGATCGCGGCCTACCTGGCCGCGTACCGCCGCAGCACCACCGACGAGGGATGCGCCGCCATCGCCGACCGCCTCGGCCGCTTCGTCGCCGCCGGCGCTCCGGTCGACCAGTACCCCGACGTCCACGCTCACCTCGAAGGGTGCGCGCCCTGTCGCGACGTGAGCCGCGGGGTCGACGTCCTCGGCACCATGCTGGCCTCGTTCGCTCCCTTCGGCCTGCTGACCGCCGGATGGTGGGCGCAGACCGCGGGAGCCGGATCCGCGGGCCTCGCCGGGGCGGCGGCGGTGGGAGCCGGAGCGGGGGCCCACGCCGCCGGCGGCTCGGCGGCGGCGACCGCCACGGGCAGCGGCGTCGGCCTCGCCGGCACCGTGGCCGCCGCGGCCGCGGTCACGGTGCTGGCCGGCGCCACCTGGTTCGGGTTGGTGCGCTCCGACGGGGGCACCCCCACAGCAGCCGCCCCGGAGCGGTCCGCGGCCCCGCTCGAGCCATCCGTCTCGTCGACGCCGACCCGCGGGGCCGACGGGACGAGTCCGATCACGGCAACCTCCCCGGCGGGGGTCACCATAGCGGCAGCCCCCGCGGTGGCGACGCCGGTGGCGGCGACGACGCCGGGGGATCCCGCGTCGCTGCCGGTCGAACCGACCGTCCCCACCACGGGCCCGATCGCCCCGGCCACCTCGGCTCCGCCGGCACCCTCTACGAGCGCACCCCTCGTCACGACCAGCACCACCGTGGTCACACCGCCGGACTCGCCGGGGCGCCTCTCCGGCCGGGTCACCCGGGTCAGCCCGGCCGACCCCGACGTCGAACGGCTGTCGCTGCCAGTGGCGGGGGTCGACGTGGTGGCCTACGACGACGCCGGCCGCCTGGCCGCGACGGCCGTCACCGATGCCGAGGGCCGGTGGGTGCTGCGACGCCTCGGGCCCGGTCGCTACCTGGTCGTCGCGGTGGTTCCTGTCGCCTACCGGCCGGCGAGCGGCGTGGACCCGTGGACGGGCGGGGCCACGTGGGGGACCATCCTCGGCTCGGTCGAGCTGGGGGACCAGGCACTCGATCTGGTCGACCTGCACCTCGTCGATCGCTGACCCCGCGCGCTGGGTCTGACGACGCCGCGCTCGGTCGTCAGATTGGGCGGCCCCGGGGCCTTCTTCTCGGTGTGAGCACCGGGAGCGTCGGAGAGCGGATGGTCGAGCCCCGGTACTGGCCTGTCTTCGCGCTCGGCTCGGGCCGGGTCGTGGGGGCGGAGCTCGAGAGGACACCGGTCGCGGCCGATGGCTGGGTGTCGGGCTCGCCGGCGCCGGACGGATCCGTTCCGACGCTCGTCAGCATCGCCGCCCGGTCCTTCGCTTTCGTTCCCGCCGCGGCCGAGCAGTGGTGGGTCGCCGTCGGACTTCGCCCCGGCCAGGTGGTGGCGACGTCGGTGGTCGATGTGGTCGCGGGCCTCTTGGAAGACAGCGGTCTGCCGCCAGACCGCTTGCTCCTCCAGGTCAC
The DNA here is from genome assembly GCA_964501845.1 of uncultured Iamiaceae bacterium. Classification (GTDB taxonomy): domain Bacteria; phylum Actinomycetota; class Acidimicrobiia; order Acidimicrobiales; family Iamiaceae; genus Aquihabitans. Next base: position 17,277 of record CAZCVS010000012.1, on the reverse strand, counting down.
GGAGGCGGAGCTCGCCCACGCGGTCGGCAGCGGCGCGGCCGCATCGCTCGGCGGGCTCGGGGTGCGGCTCTGCGTGTCCGGTTCCGGCGCGGCGTCGCTCGCCGCGCTCCGGGCCGCGCCGGTGGCGTACCTGCAGATCAGCCTGGCCGGCTTGAGCTCGGAACCCGCCGACGTGTCGGTGGTGCGCTCGGTCGTCGCGCTGGTCGCTTCGCTGGGCATCGGGGTCATCGGCAGCGGCGTCGAGTCCGACGATCAGCTGGTGCTGGCCGGAGAGGCCGGCGTCGAGCTCCTCTCGGGCTACCGGTGGGGCAGCCCGGGCTCGATCTCGAAGCTGGTGGCCACGTGGGCCCGCCAACCCGTCAGCGGATGACCCAGGCGTCCTCCGGGTCAGCCAGCCGGTCGACCTCGGGGACGAGGCGGCCGTCGCGCAGGTCGGCCAGGGTCACCTGCTCGAGCACGGCCCGGAGGTTGGCGCGCACCGCGATCCACGCCCGCTGGAGCACCTCGAGGTCGTCGGGGTAGTCGAGGGCATCGGGCCGCTCGCCCCGCACGTCGGCGAGGGGCCCTTCGGCCGCACGGATGATGTCGGCCATGGTGATCTCGGCGGGGGGTCGGTGGAGCCAGTAGCCGCCATCGGCGCCTCGCACGCTGCCCACGATCTGGCTGCGCTTGAGGTCGGCGAGGATGTGCTCGAGGAACTTGGACGGGATCTCCTGGGCCTCGGCGATGGCCTGTCGGGTCAGCGGGACCGGGCGGGAGTCGTCGGTCGGGTAGGCCCGGGCCAGCTCGATGGCGGCCCGCACGGCGTAGTCGACCTTGGCGGTGATCCTCATGTGTCTCCCTCGAAGCGCTGCCAGCCGGCGTCGGTGATCGATCGCGGCTCGAAGAACAGGCAGAACTCCGGGCAGCTGAACGGAGCCTTGTCGTTGGCGTCGACGCGGCAGCGCTGCACCTGCTCGCCGGACGCGACGGTGCGCGTCGAGTAGTGGCGACAGTCTTGACGCACGGCCATGCCGGGCAGTTTCGCACGCCGGGGGCGAGGGCCGGCAGCCAAACCTCATTTCTGACCGGACTACCCGGAATAGCCCGTGGGCAGGGTGAACCCTCGGTAGGGTCGAGCCATGGCAGACCGGTTGGTGGTCATCGGCGGTGACGCCGCCGGGATGACGGCCGCCACCAACGCGCGCCGGGGCCGGCCCGACCTGGAGATCGTGGTGCTCGAGAAGGGCACCCGCACCTCGTACTCGGCGTGCGGGATCCCGTATGTCATCAGCGGCTCCGTCCACGGGCTCGACGATCTCGTGGTCCGCACCCCGCAGGAGTTCCGCGATGGGTTCCGCATCGATGTTCGGACCCGGCACGAGGCCCGTGCCATCGACCTCGACGCCCGCCGGATCGAGGTGCGGGCGATCGACCAGGAGCGCACCCTCCACCTGAGCTTCGACCTCTTGCACATCGCCACCGGTGCCCGACCCCTGCGCCCGGACATCCCCGGGATCGACGGGCCGGACATCTTCGGGGTGCAGACCCTCGACGACGCCGAGGTCCTGCTCGATGCGATGGGCAGTCGGCGGCGGCGGGCGGTCACCGTCGTCGGCGCCGGCTACATCGGCCTGGAGATGGCCGAGGCGTTCGTGCGGCGCGGTGCCCGGGTCACCCTGGTCGACCGTGCCCCGCTGCCGATGCGGACGTTGGATCCGGACATGGGCGCGCGGGTCGCGGCCGCGGTCCGCCGCTTCGGCATCGACCTGCGCACCGGCACCGGGGTCGAAGCGTTCGAGCCGGGTGCGGTCCACACCAGCCGGGGCGAGATCCCCGCCGACCTGGTGATCCTGGGCCTCGGCGTCGCTCCCAACTCAGGTCTCGCCATCGACGCGGGGATCGAGGCCGGTGCCGCCGGCGCCATCCGGGCCGATCACCGGCAGCGGACCAGCCGTGAGGGGATCTACGCCGCCGGCGACTGCGCCGACGCCCGCCACCAGGTGAGCGGCGACCGGGTCCACATCGCCCTGGGTACCGTCGCCAACAAGGCCGGCCGTGTGGCCGGCATCAACCTGGGCGGCGGCTACGCCACATTCCCGGGCGTCCTCGGCACGGCGGTCACGCGGGTGTGCGAGGTCGAGGTGGCCCGCACCGGCCTCAGCCAGGACCAGGCCGATGCCGCGGGCATCGAGTACACGGTGGGCTCGATCGAGGCCACCACCCGGGCCGACTACTACCCCGGGGCGGAGCCGCTCTTCGCCAAGGTGCTGGCCGAGAAGGGCACGGGGCGCCTCATCGGCGGCCAGCTCGTCGGTTCCGACCGTTCCGGCAAGCGCATCGACACCTTGGCCACCGCCATCACCGCCGGGATGACCGCCTCGGCGTTCATCGACCTGGATCTGGCCTACGCGCCGGCTGTCTCGCCGATCTGGGACGCCTTCCAGCTCGCCGCCCGCGCCACGCTCAGCTGACCTCGACCAGCTCGACGGTCCGGTCGGCGCCTCAGACGCGAGGGTGCCCCCGACCTGCCGGTCGGGGGCACCCTTCGGAGCCTCAGATCAGGGTTCGAGCCGCCTCAGATGGCGTCCGCCCCCTGCTCCCCGGTGCGGATGCGCACCAGGCTGTCGATGTCGGTGACCCAGATCTTTCCGTCACCGATCTGACCGGTCTTCGCTGCTGAGGAGATGGCTTCGATCACCGAGTCCACGCTGGCATCATCGACGATGATCTCCAGCTTGACCTTGGGGACGAAGTCGATCTGGTACTCGGTGCCGCGGTAGGTCTCGGAGTGGCCGCCTTGACGGCCGAATCCGTTCACATCGGTGACGGTGATGCCCACCACACCCGCAGCTTTCAAGGACGTCTTCACGTCGTCGACCTTGAAGGGTTTGATGATTGCCGTTACGAGCTTCATTGCAGTTCCTTTCGGTAGGTGCCCGACGCTCAGGCGTAGGTGTCGTGGTAGGCGGTCTCTGCGTGCTCAGCTTGGTCGAGACCTCCGACCTCGATCTCCTCGCTCACCCGGACTCCGATCGTGACCTTCAGCAGGTACATGAGGCCGAAGGTGATCGGGAAGGACCAGGCGATGGCCGCAGCGTTGGCGAGTGCTTGCTCGCCGAGGAGCTTCAAGCCGCCCCCGTAGAACAACCCTTCCATGAAGTCGGCACCGAAGAAGTCCGGATCGGCGAAGAAGCCGATCAGGAGCGATCCGACGAGACCACCGACGAAGTGGACGCCGACGACGTCGAGCGAGTCGTCGTAGCCCAGCTTGGTCTTGAGCCCGACGGCGAAGCAGCAGATCACGCCAGCGGCGAGGCCGATGAAGATCGGCGACATGCCGGCGACGAAGCCCGCGGCCGGGGTGATGGCCACCAAGCCGGCGACGATGCCCGAAGCCGCACCGAGGTTGGTGAAGTGGCCGTCACGGATCCGCTCGACGATGGCCCAGGACAGACCGGCGGCGGCCGCGGCCAGGAAGGTGTTCATGAACGCCTGGACGGCGGTGCCATCAGCAGCGAGGGCGGAACCGGCGTTGAAGCCGAACCAGCCGAGCCACAGGATGCCGGTGCCGAGCATGACCAGCGGCATGGAGTGGGGCGGGTGCCCTTCCTGCGGCCAGCCCTTGCGCTTGCCGAGCACGAGGACCGCAGCGAGCGCCGCGATGCCGGCGTTGACGTGGATGGCCGTTCCACCGGCGAAGTCCAGCGAGCCACGAGCGCCGAGCCAGCCGCCGTAGACCCACTTGAACACGGGCACGAAGACCAAGAGCATCCACAGCGGAGCGAAGATCGCCCAGGCGGAGAACTTCATGCGGTCGGCCACGGCGCCCGAGATGAGCGCCGGGGTGATGGTTGCGAACATTCCCAGGAATGCGATGACCGCGAGGGTCATGCCTCCGTCGGAGATGTCGATGCCCCTCAGGAAGGCATTGTCAAGGGTGCCGATGAACTTGTTCTCGGCTGGAGTCTGGGCCAGCGTGAACCCGACGACGACCCACAGGACGGGCATCACCAGGAGGCACCAGAAGTTCATCATCAACATGTTGAGGACGTTGCGGGCTCGATCCATCCCGCCATAGAAGAACGCCAGCCCGGGCGTCATGAACAGTACGAGTGCTGCTGAGATCAGAATCCAGGCGAGGTGGCCGCTTCCGGCACCCGCCTCGAGTTCTGCCAATCGTTCTTCCACGCTCATCGCGCGATCACCTTCCGTTTGCCGGTCGCGGTCCACGGCCGTGGACTGCTCACGGCGCAAGGTAGAAGTGGGGTGTTTCCTGGGTGTTTCCTCCGGTCGAGAAAACCATTACGAAAGAGGTACGACAGAAAGCAGTCAGGTGCGGCGAGCACCGTTCGGCGCATCGGTGAGGGCCGTCCTCAGCCCTACACTCCAGCGCCATGTCCGAGTCGCCCGCTGATCGAACGAGTGCGGACGGGGCCCGAGCAGGGAGGGCGATGCCGGGGCTCGACACCTATCGCCTCGACCGCTCGCTGCGTGGGACCGCCTTCTCGGATGCGTGGCGGTCGGCCATCGATCCGTGGCTGCGCCGGCACTTCGCCGACGCCGTGGCCGACCTCGACGATCCCGACGCCTTCTCGCTGTTGGCGGTCGGCGGGTACGGCCGTGGAGACCTCGCGCCGGGCTCGGATCTCGACCTGTTGCTGCTCCACCAGCCGAAGGCCGATCCCCAGCGCGTGGCCGAAGCGATCTGGTACCCGATCTGGGATGAGGGACTGAAGCTCGGTCACGCCGTACGAACGGTGGGCGATGCCCTCGAGCTAGCCGGCGAAGACCTCGACACCGCCACCTCGCTGCTGACGGTGCGGCACCTCGCCGGCTCCGAGGCGCTCACCGCCGAGCTCGTGTCGGGTGCCCTCGCCCAGTGGCGCAAGCGGTCCAAGCGCTTCTTGTCGATGCTCCGGACGTCGGTGGCCGCCCGCCAGGCGCAGTACGGCGAGGTGGCCTTCCTGCTCGAGCCCGACCTCAAGGAGGGCCGAGGGGGGCTGCGCGACATCCACGCCCTGCGGTGGGCCGAACTGGCGCGTCCGGTGCTGGAGCAGGGCGATGCCCAGGCGTTGGAGGCCGCGGAGACCGTGCTCTTCGATGCCCGTGTCGAGCTCCATCGGGCGACGGGTCGACCGGTCGACCGCTTGGTCCTGCAAGACCAAGACGCGGTCGGGGCGGCCCTGGGGCTGTCGGCGGACGAGCTCATGGCGGGCATCGCCCATGCGGCACGGACCGTGGCGTGGATCGCGGACGAGACCTGGGATCGGGTCGGCGCCAGCTTGTCGACATCGATCAGCCTGCTCGGATGGCGGAGCCGTTCCCGCGCTCCCGGCCTGGTGGTGCGAGACGGGCAGCTCCTGCTCGACGGCAGTGTCGATCCGTCGCACCGGCCTGATCTGATCCTGGAGACGGCAGTGGTCGCCGCCACCAAGCACGCCCGCATCGCCCGGGACACCCACGCCCGGCTGGTGGACCGGTCGCCGATGCCGACCGAGCCGTGGCCAGAGAGCACGCGGGACCGCTTCGTCGAGCTGCTGCTCAGCGGCCACGACGCCATCGGTGTCATCGAAGCGCTCGACCACACCGGCCTGTGGGAGCGGTTCCTCCCCGAATGGAGCGCGGTGCGCAACCGCCCCCAGCGCAACGCCTACCACCGCTTCACCGTGGATCGGCACCTGTTGGAGACCGCGGCGAACGCGGCGGCGCTCGTCGACCGGGTCGACCGTCCGGACCTGTTGGTCGTGGGCGCGCTGCTGCACGACATCGCCAAGGGCCGGCCGGGCGACCACACCGAGGTGGGGATGGAGCTGATCGCGGTCATCGGGCCGCGGATGGGCTTCGACGCGGAGGACACGGCCGTGCTCGTGGACCTGTGCCGCCACCACCTGCTGCTGCCCGATGTCGCCACCCGCCGCGACCTGTCGGATCCGGTCACCATCGCCGCCGTCGCCGATGCGGTCGGCGACCGGACGAGGCTCCACCTGCTCGGCGCGCTGACCGAGGCCGACTCGCTCGCCACCGGTCCCGCGGCATGGGGTCGGTGGAAGGCGGGACTGGTCGCCGAGCTCGTCCGCCGGGTCGACCACCACTTCGAGGGCGGTGCCCAATCAGCCCTGTCCTCCGTCGAGTTCCCGGATGCCGCGCAGCGTCGCCTCCTCGCGGCCCGCGAGACCATCGTCGAGGCTGACGGCCAGACCCTCACCGTCGTGGCGCCCGACCGTCCCGGTCTGTTCAGCCGGGTCTCGGCGGTGCTGGCCATCGAGGGGCTCGAGGTCCGCGCCGCTGATGCGGCCTCGATCGACGGCATGGCGATCGAGGTGTTCCAGATCACCTCCCGGTTCGGATCGCTCATCCCGTGGGATCGCGTGAACCGGACGCTGCACCTGGCGCTCGAAGGACGGCTCGCGATCGAAGCCCGGCTCGCCGCACGGGTCCAGGCCTACGCACCCAAGGCGTCGCGGCCCGACCTGCCCCCGCCCGCGGTGCGGTTCGACGACGCCGCGTCCGCCTCGGCCACGGTCGTCGAGGTCCACGCCCGAGACCGCATCGGGGTGCTCTCCAAGGTGTCGCGGGCCTTCGCCGAGTTCGACCTCGACGTGCGCACGGCCAAGATCCAGACCATGGGGGACCTCATCGTCGACGCCTTCTACGTCACCCACACCGACGGTTCGCTGGTCGACGACCCCGACCTCCGCGACGAGCTCGAGCGGGCCCTCCTCCACGCGGTGACCTAGGGGGCTCGCTCCGCATCGCCCCTTCTCGTCACTCGCTCGCTCCGTTCCTCGAAGGGTCGACGGCCTGACAGCCTGACGGCCGGCTGTCCTCCAAACCCCCCGAGCTCGCTTCGCTCGGAACCCAAGCCTCGATCTCGTGGTGAACGGGGGATATGGGGTGACCGGTAGGGTCCGGAGCATGGCTGATCGTGCTCCGCGAGACCCGCTGACGGAGGTGGATCTGCTGCGGTGGTCGGAGGCGCTGGCGGGGATCGCCCGGACCGGACTGGGGTTCACGGAGAGCCTCTACGAGCGCGAGCGGTTCGAGGAGGTCCTCGCGGTCGCGGCGGACATCCGCCACCACACGTCGCTCGGCATCGATGCCGAGACGCAGGTCGACGAGTGGCTCAAGGGCGTCGGCAAGGGCGTGCCCGGCTACGTCACGCCCAAGGTGGCCATCGGGGCGGTCGTCGGCAACGAGGCCGGCGAGATCCTGCTCGTCCAGCGCTCGGACTCGGGCATCTGGCTCTACCCCACGGGGTGGGCGGACATCGGCTACTCGCCGGCCGAGGTGGCGGTGAAGGAGGTGGCCGAGGAGACCGGCATCCACTGCAAGGTGGTGGGCTTGCTCGCGGTGCTCGACGGCATGCGCCTCGGGTTCACCCACATCCCGCTGTACTCGCTCGTCTTCCACTGCGTCGCGACCGGCGGCGAGCTGGAGGCCCATCCGCTGGAGACCAGCGACGTCGGCTGGTTCGGCCGCGACGCGCTGCCGGAGCCGCTCGCCGGGTTCGGTCAGTGGGGCGAGATGGCCTTCGCCGCCATCACCGGCGAATCCCGCCCCGTCGTCTTCGACGAGCCGAGGGACACCCCTTGGCATCCCTGACCGACCCGTGAGCTCGGCGGGGGACGGGTACCTCCCCCGGTGCCGGCTCCGCGAGGGTACGGTCGGTGCCCATGGCGATGAACAGCAGCGGTGATGCCTCGGAGGACCGTCGGCCGTTCGAGACGCACTGGCGGATGAACCCGGTGACGCGGGGGGTCTTCGACGAGGCCATCGCGGCCGCGGTGGTGGCGGCTGCTGGCGCCGACCGGCCGCTCGACGTCGTGCTCGACATCGGGTGCGGCCGCCAGAGCAACATCGTGTTCCCGGACACGAAGTGGACCGTCGGCACGGATGTCGATGCCGTCGGGTTGGCTGCCAACCAGTGGATCGACGTCGCGGTCGAGACGAACATCGTCGAGGCCGACGTGCCGGAGGGCTCCGTCGACGCCATCGCCTGCATCTACGTGCTCGAGCACGTCGAGCGCCCGGACGTGGTGTTCGCCAAGATGGCCCGGGCCCTGCGCCCCGGCGGCGTCATGGTGGTGGCCTTCCCGAACGTGTCGATGCCCAAGGCCAAGATCACCCGGTGGACGCCCCTGTGGTTCCACTCGTTCGTCTACCGGCGCCTCCTCGGGCGCAACGACCCCAACACCGGTGACCCGTTCGAGACCGTGCTCGATGGCGCCATCCGACCGGACCGCGTCGAGCGCCTGGCGGAGGTGTGCGGTCTCGACGTGGTGTTCCGGCGCGACTTCGAGGACAACAAGCAGCGCCAGCTGCGCGAGAAGTTCCACCTCGTCGGTGGCCTCTGGACGCTGACCCGGCGCTTGTTCCGCGCCGTCTCGCTCAACCGGATGGACCCGGCGGACAGCGATGTGGTGTTCGCGTTCCAACGACGCAGCGGCATCGGCCGCGGTGCGCTGGCTGACGCGCTGGCCGCGGCGCCGAAGCCTGGCCAGGCCGGCCAGGCCAGCTAGACCGCCGCGGTCACCGTTCGGGCACCGGCGCCGCTTGGCGGTGGCCGCGCTCGGCCTCGCGCCCGTCGACGGTCCACGTGGTGCGGGGGATCCGAGCCGCCGGTTCGAGCGTCACCTGATCGAGCCCCTCGGGGAGGTCGGCGGTCACGACGACGGTCGCGGTCTCGCCGGCGCGCACGGTCACCTCGCCCGCAACCACGACCGTGGGTCCGTCGCCGCCCTCGAGGAACAGGCGCGCCCCGTCGAGCTTGGGGTTGGTGGTGCCGGCCGGGAGGTTGACCACGGCCAGCCCGCGGTAGTCGCCGGCCTCGAGCCCCTCGATGCCGGGCCCCACGAGGTAGCGCGGCCCCTCACCCGTCGAGCGGTTGGTGATGCGGTAGGTCAGCCGCAGCGCGGTGGTCCCGTTGGCGTGCGGGACCATCTCGACCTCTGCCGCCGTATCGATCCAGCTGTCGAGCTTGTTCGCCGAGCGGTTGAGGAGGTTGACCGCGAGGGAGTCCTCGCGCAGGTGGCCATCGGCGTTCAGCTCGGCCCAGGTGGTCTGGAGCGGGTCAGCTGCCGACCACACGAGCAGGTGCCGGCTGGCGGAGGCCTCGGTGAGATGGGTGGCGAGCTCGCCGAGCTCCCAGTCGCCGGATTCGATCCGTTCGAAGATGGCCCGGGCCACCTCCCCGAGCTGGTCGCGGCGTCCGGGCCGGTCCCCCTCGTAGCGCTGGTACTGCGCTCGGAGCAGCTCGCCGCGCACGTTGTCCGGGGTGTAGGTCACGCCGTCGACCTCGACCGGCCCGACGGCTCGCAGGAGGCTCCGGATGCCGTCGACATCGATGACGATGACGCCGTCGACGGGTCCGTTGCCCTCGATGGCCTCCCAGTTCGTCACGGCGGTCGCCGCGCTCTGCGGGAAGTCGGCGGAGACGCCCAGCTGGCGCAGGTCACGTCCGGGGTCGAGCCACCCCCAGTTGGCCTGGAGGTCCCCGGTCGCGGTCACCTTTCCGGCGGGCAGGACCAGGTCCGCGGTAGGGCGGACCTCCCCGAGGCTCGCCCTGCCGTCCTCGAAGTGGAGCTCCGTGGCGGTGAGGAACATCCCGGATCCGGCCCGCATCTCGGCGTTGTTGGCCCCGATGAGCAGGTAGGAGCTCGGCCCCTCGAACAGATCGGCGAGACCGGCGCTCGCGTCCTCGAGCTGGCCCGTGCTCCGGGCCGCCTGGCGCTGGCCCTCCGCGGCCTCGGTGACGGCATCGGCCAGCGGCCCGATCAGTCCGGTCGCCTCGCCGGTCGAGAGCGCGGAGATCCGGCGGTGGAGCCGGCCGGCGGTCGTCTCGAGGTCACGGAGCATGGCGATCCGCTCGGGTCCACCCGCACGCGGCTGCTCGGACAGCTCCTGCACGTCGGCCAGCGCCTCCAAGGCCGCCGCGGTGCCCTTGCTCCCCGACGACGCGAGCCGGTCCAGCGCCCGGACCTGCCGGCCGAGGATGGGCACCAGGCGGGCCGGGGCGACGATGGGGTTGGCGAGCTTCGCCTCCGCATCGGCGAAGCCGTCGTGTGAGCGCTGGAGCTCTTGCATGGTGATCGGGGAGGTGAGGTCGGCGACCGTCGCCTCGGACCTCACCGATGCCAGGTCATCGGATCCGCGCGCCACCGCGAAGGACGCGGAGACCAGTTGGATGGTGAGGAGCACCGTCCAGGCGGCCACGACGGCTGCTGCCAGCGTGATCACGCGCCGGCGCCGCGACCACGTTCGCATGGACGGACATCGTAGGACCGCGGCTCGACGCCCCCGGTCGCGGCGGCGGTGCTAGTCCCCGCGCAGGAAGCGCTCGACCTCATCGACGAGGGCGTCGGGGTCGGCTTCTTCCAGCGGGGGGAGGTCGCGGTTGGCGGCGGGATGTCCCTCGGGGTGGGTCTCGCCGGAGCCGCCGCTGCCGCCGAACTCCCGCTCGGCGTCGCGCTCCTCGTCGTCGGCCGCTTCCTCGAGGCCGGCCACGTAGGCCGCGGTGTCCTCGTCGGCTTCGACCAGCTCGTCGATCTGGCGCTCGTAGGCCGCGCTGGCGATCTGGAGGTCGGTGACGGGCTGGCGCAGGCCGAGCAGGTTGGACGCCCGCTCGACGAGGGCGAGGGTGGCCTTCGGCGACGGCGCGCCCGAGACGTAGGTGGGGACCGCGGCCCACAGCGAGGCGGACGGGATGCCGCGCTCCTGACAGGCCGCGTGGAGGACGCCGACGATGCCGGTCGGCCCCTCGTAGCTGGAGGGGGTGAGGTCGAGCTGCTCGATGAGGTCGGGGTCATCCGCCGTGCCCGAGACGGCGGTGGGGCGGCTGTGGGGCACGTCGGACAGCAGGGCGCCGAGGGTCAGCACCATCGACACGTCGAGGGCGTCGGCGGCCTCGGTCACGGCCTTGCAGTAGGTGCGCCAGCGGAGGTGGGGCTCGTGGCCGACCATGAGGATCAGGTCCGCGGGCGCGTCGGTGGCCGCGGACCACAGCTCCGTGTCGGGCCAGGTGATGCGGCGCTTGCCCTCGGAGCTCACCTCGACGATCGGGCGAGTGGTGGTGAAGTCGAAGTAGTCCTCGGCGTCGATGGTGGCGACCATCTCCGCGCCGTAGCGGTCCGCCAGCCACCGGGCGGCGCCCGATGCGGCATCGCCGGCGTCGTTCCACCCCTCGAAGGCGGCCACCAGCACGGGCTGGCGGAGCTTGGGGCGGTGGTGCCAGCGCAGGGAGCTCACCACCTCAGGCTACCGAGGTTGCTCCGGTGTGGCCCACGGGCGCGTCGCGCGGGCTGCTGGTCAGCGCCGGGCCCAGGGGGGACGTCCGAGGCCCGGCGCTCGACCAGTGGGTCGCTAGGCGACCCGTGCCTCGGCGGCCGGCAACAGGGGATGGCCGGTTGCGCCGGAGCGGTTGACCCGCTGGGCCACGATCGTGGCCTGCAGGTTGCGAACATGAGCCGATTCGAGCTCGGCTCGGGCGTTGGCCGTGGCCCCGGCGGTGCCGAGGCCACGCAGGAGGGAGGGGAGCCAGGTCATGGCGCCGACGGTACGGACCGGGTGTTGCCGCCGGTCGTCCCGCACGTTCACGGACGGTGACCATCCGCTGACGATTTGCTGTCCCGGGACGCGAGCGACCGCTCGGTTCCGGGGCCGGATCTAAGGTCGTCGACGATGCCTGTCACCGTTGCCATCGCCGACGAGGTCACCGACGAGCTGGTCGAGGCGTTCGTGCGGCTCACCCCGCAGCTGTCGTCTTCGTCCCCGCCGCCCGACCGGTCGCAGCTCGCCGAGATCGTCGCCTCGCCCGCCACTCACCTGCTGATCGCCCGCGGCGGCGATGGCGCCATCGCCGGGTCGCTCACCCTCGTGTTGTTCCGCATCCCCACCGGTCTGCGGGCCTGGATCGAAGATGTCGTGGTCGATGCCGAGGCCCGGGGCCAGGGCGTGGGCGAGGCCCTCAACCGCTACGCCATCGACGTCGCCGCCGAGCACGGCGCCCGCTCCGTCGACCTCACCTCGCGCCCCAGCCGCGAAGCCGCCAACCGCCTCTACCAGCGCCTCGGCTTCGAACCCCGCGAGACCAACGTCTACCGCTACCAGGGAGACGCCTGAGTCCCGGCGTGCTCCGCGTGGTGGGCGCAGACGCACCACATCGACGACGGTGCGCACGGTCGGACCGATCCCCAAACCCCCATCTCGGCCACGGACGGTCCTTGGGCGAGTACGCTCCGCGGGCGATGGTGGAACAGGCGGCGGGAACCGATGACGTGCTGCGCTGGATCCCTGGGCCCGCGCTCCACCTGCGGCGCGGGGTCGTCGTCGATGCCAACGCACCGGCCCGGGAGCTGTTCGGCCCGCCCGAGGCGATGTTGGCCTCGCTGCCTGCGGTCGACTCCCTCGCGCTGATCGAGCAGGCCGCGCTGCTGGATCAGACCGAGGCGCTCGAGCGGTCGGGGGTTGAGGTGGCCGGTCCCGTGCTGGTGCGCCTCGGCATGGCACCGCCCCACCGCTTCGTGGAGCTCCACCTGGGTCCCCACCCGGCCGGCGGGACGATCGTGGCGGCCCACGAGGTCACCGAACGGGAGCGCCTCGATGCGGCCATCGCCGAGTTCGCCACGGGCGTCTACGTCACCGATGCCGACCTCCAGGCGACGTGGATCCCCCGCCGGGTCAGCGAGAGCGTGGGCCTGCCCCGCGACCGGTTCGTCGGCAGCGACGTCTACAGCCAGCTGCACCCCGACGACGTCGAGCCCACCCGCCGGCTGGTGGCCCGGGCCCGGGAGATGCCCGGGGTGCGCTGCTCACGTCCGCTGCGGGTCCGCCAGTTCGACCAGGCCGACGTGTGGTGGCCCATCGTGGCCCACGTCGTCTGGCGTGGGGACGATCCCGCCATCGGCGGCCTCCTGGTCCGCTTCGACATCGACCTGACCGCCGGGGTGCACGAGCGGGGCACCGAGGAGATCGCCCAGAACCTCGTGACGCTGGGCCCCTCGTCGACGACCGGTGCGCTGCACCTCTCGCTCAGCGGCGAGCTGATGCAGCGGTCCACCCGGGTGCGCGAGATCCTGCGGCCCGTGGGCGAGGACGGCGACCGGCGCTGGCTCGAGCTGCTGCGGGCCGAGGACCGGGCCGCGGTCGACGAGTGCATCGAGGCCGCCCGGTCGGGCACGCTGCTCAAGCCGGTCGAGGTCGCGTTCGTCGGCGACGACGCCGTCGTGTGGGCTCGCGTCGACGCCCTCCCGTACCGCGACACCCAGGGCTACGTGGCGGGCATGTTCGTCAACGTGCTCGACCTGACGTCGGAGCGAGAGGCCCGAGATGCGCTCGCCGCGGCCCGCGAGGAGCTGTGGCACCTGGCCAACCACGATGCCCTGACCGGACTGGCCAACCGGTACCAGCTCGCCGATCGGCTCGCTGCTGCCTTGGAGGGCGTCGACGGCGGGGATGGCGGGGACGACGCGTCGACCCGCCCGGCCGTGATCGTGTGCGACCTGGACCGGTTCAAGGACGTGAACGACGGCCACGGCCACCGCTTCGGAGACGAGGTGCTCGCCGAGGCGGCCCGGCGCATCGCCGCGGCCGTCCGCCCCGGTGACCTGGTCTGCCGGTTCGGCGGCGACGAGTTCGTCGTGCTGTGCGAGCAGGTGGCCGGCCCAGAAGAGCTCGACGCCCTCGCCGGTCAGCTGGTCGAGCGCTTTGCCGAGCCCGTCGTGGTCGACGGCCGGAGGTTCGACATCGGGATCAGCGTCGGCGGAGCGATGGCCGAGCCCGGCGACGTCGACGCGCCCGATTCGTTGATCTTGCGCGCCGACCGGGCGATGTACGCGGCCAAGGCGCGGGGCCGGTAGCGCTACGGGCCCACGCGGCGGAGCGTGTCCGGCGTGAGGTCGGCGATGGTGGGGTAGCCGTCGATGGCCAGGGTGATGTCGATCTCGCCGAGCAGGCACCGCAGGACGTGCTCGATGCCGGCCTGGCCGCCGACCGCGAGGCCGTAGGTGTACGGCCGGCCGATGCCGACCGCGGTGGCGCCGAGGGCGAGGGCCTTCACCACGTCGGGCCCGCTGCGGATGCCGGAGTCGAAGACCACCGGCTTGCCGTCGGCTGCCTCCACGATGTCCGGGAGGCAGTCGAGAGCGGGGAGCCCGCCGTTGGCCTGGCGGCCGCCGTGGGTGGAGCAGTAGATCCCGTCGACGCCGAGGTCGATCGCCTGGCGGGCGTCGTCGGGGTGGCAGATGCCCTTGAGCAGCAGCGGCAGGTCGGTGAGCGAGCGCAGCCAGGCGAGGTCGTCCCACCCGAGCGACTGGTTCCCGAAGGTCATCGCCCAGTGGCCGGTGGCCGCTTCCAGGTCGTCCTCCGGGGTCGCGGCGAGCCGGGACCGGAAGACCGGATCGGAGAAGTAGTTCGCCAGGCAGAGGCCCTGGAGCTGCGGGAAGCTGGCGATGGTGAGGTCCCGGGGCCGCCAGCCGAGGGTGAGCGTGTCGAGCGTGACGACGATGGCCGAGAACCCGGCGGCCTCGGCGCGGTGCACGAAGCTCTCGGTCAGCTCCCGGTCGTTCGGCGGGTAGAGCTGGAACCAGCCCGGTGTGTCGCCGAACGCGGCAGCGACGTCCTCCATCGGGTCCATCGTCAGCGTCGAAGCGACCATCGGCACACCGGTCGACGCTGCCGCCTGGGCGGTGAGGAGGTCGCCGTGGCCGTCGGGGTCGACGATCCCGATGACGCCGACGGGGGCCATCAGCAGCGGCGTCGGGAGCGTGGCCCCGAACAGCTCGATGCTCAGGTCGCGCTGGGCGGCACCCGCCATCATCCGCGGCATCAGGCCCCATCGGTCGAACGCGGCGATGTTGGCCCGCTGGGTCCGCTCGTCCCCCGCGCCGCCGGCCACGTAGGACCAGAGCTGCTCGGTCATCACCTCCTCGGCGAGCTGTTCGAGGTCGGCGTAGGCCATCGGGAGCTCGGGGCGGACGCCCGTCAGCCCGTTGAGGTAGATCGAGAACTGCCAGTCGCCGTAGTTGGGCATCGTGCCTCCAAGGTCCGCGTCGGCCAGGAACCTACCGGGGGTCGATCATCTCGTCCTGGAAGGTGAGGAAGGGTGCCAGCCGCGGGCCGGTCAGGCGCCGGTGAGGCGGGCGACGACGGGGGCCATCGCCTCCATGGCGTCGCGCTGGACGACGATGTAGGACGCGTCGTAGCGCTCGCGGTTGGCCTCGATGGACTCGCAGATCTGGTCGACGGTGCCCACCAGTGCGTGCGGGAACTCGAGCAGGTCCTCGGGGTCGATGCCGAACAGGGGCGCGAAGTCCTGGGCGACCTGCTCGCGGTCGTCGGTGACGATGCAGGCGTAGTTGAGGAGGTTGATCTCCAGGTCGTCGTAGCGGTCGCCGGCTGCGTCCTTGACCCAGGTGAGCTTCCGGTCGGTGAGCGCCGCGAGGCCGGAGCGGGCGGCGTCGGCGTCGATGGCGCCGTTGGGGATGGTGGGGTTGATGCCGACGATGTCGGCGTGGCGGCCGGCGAGGGTGAGCATGCGCTTCAGGCCACCGCCGATGAGGATCGGCGGGCCGGGCTGCTGGGTGGGCTTCGGCAGCCCGTCCATGGCGGTCACCTGGTAGTGGGTGCCCTCGAACGTGACCGGGTCGGGGCCGAGGAGGCCGGTGAGGACGGCCAGCCCCTCCTCGAAGCGGTCGACGCGCACCGACGGCTTGTCGTAGGGGATCCCGGACTGCTCGTAGTCGCTGGCCATCCACCCGGCTCCGAGCCCGATCTCGAGGCGGCCGCCCGACAGCACGTCGATCGTCGCCATCTCCTTGGCCAGCACGACGGGGTGCTTGTAGTCGTTGTCGAAGACGAGGGCACCGACCCGCAGCTCGGTGGTGGCAGCTGCGGCCGCGGCCATCGCCGGCACCGGGGCCAGCTGGTCGCCGAAGTGGTCGGGCAGGAACATCGTCGAGTAGCCGAGGTCCTCGGCCTGGCGGGCGAGCGCCGCCCACTCCTCGCCGGAGGATGCGGTGGAGGTCTGGACTCCGAAGCGGAAGCGACGATCGTGGCTCATGGGCTGATGCTTACCGCACCGGCGCTGGCCTGAAGGCCACCTCGTCGCGGTGCTCGGCGGGGCATGATCGTCGGCCATGGACGAATCCGCCCCGGCTGCGAGCACGAAGCTCGCCCTCCCCGTCGGTCTGGGGCTGTTCCCGCTGGGCATGGCGTTCGGCGCCCTGGTGGTGCACGCCGGGCTCGAGTGGTGGTGGGCGACGGTCTTCTCGTCGATCGTCTACGCCGGGTCGCTGGAGTTCCTGCTGGTCGGGATGGCGGTCAGTGGTGTCCCGATCGCCCAAGTCGCCCTCTCGACGTTGCTGGTCAACTCCCGGCACGTCTTCTACGCGCTCTCGTTCCCACTGCACAACGTCGACACCAAGGTGGGCAAGGCGTACGCCACGTTCGCCCTGACCGACGAGGCCTACGCGGTCACCACGTCGCCCGAGGCCCAGCGGTGGACCTCCCGGCAGATCATCGGCGTCCAGGTGTTCTTCCAGGTGTGCTGGGTCGGCGGGGCCACGCTCGGTGCCCTGGCGGGATCGGTGCTGCCGCTCGACCGGCTCGAGGGACTGGACTTCGCCCTGACCGCGCTGTTCGTGGTCCTCTCCATCGAGGCCTACCGGGAGCGGCCGGACCGCGTCCCCGCCGGGGTGGCCGTCGCCGCTGCGGTCATCGCCCTCGCGCTGTCGCGCGAGCACATGTTGCCGATCGCCTTCGCCGGGTTCACGGCGGTGCAGGTGATCCGGGCGCGGCGGAGCCCCGTCGCGGTGCCGGCGTGAACACCAGCTCCATCGCCCTCGTCGTCGCCGTCGCCGCGGGCATCACGTGGGGGTTGCGGGCGCTGCCGTTCGCCGCGCTCGCCCGGCTGCGGCAGAACGCGCTGCTGGCCCAGCTCCGCTTCACGATGCCCCTCGGCATCATGATCATCCTCACGATCTACACCGTGTCGGGGATCGACCTCGACCGGGTCACGGCGATCACCTACGGCGTCGGCATCGCCGTCACCGCCGGCCTCCAGCTGTGGAAGCGGCACCTGAGCTTGAGCATCCTGGTGGGCACCGGGGTGCACGTCGCCCTCACCGCCTGGCTGGGTTGACGGTCAGCGGGTGACGGTGACGCCGGGGAGGTCGCCCGCCTCTCGCCAGCGTTCGAGGTGCTCGGAGTAGCGCATGAGGTTGCCGGGGTGGACGACGTTGCGGGCCGCGGCCATGGTGCGGGCGCCCTCGCTGTTGTGGAAGCTGGGGGTGCAGGTGGCGG
>CAZCVS010000011.1:0-19094 GCA_964501845.1 uncultured Iamiaceae bacterium | reverse complement strand
CACCCTGGGCGAGGAGGACGGCGTGGCCTTCTGCCGGTCGCTGCCCGAGCGGTGCCGCGTCGTCGCCGTGCCCAGCGCCGTGTTCTACGACGATCCGGCCACCGGTGCCCCCTACGTCCGCTTCGCGTTCTGCAAGCGCGCCGAGGTGCTCGACGAGGCCGTCGTCCGGCTCACCCGCCTGGTCGCTTGACGACCGCGCCACGGGAGCCCACGGGCCGTCGGACCGACGCCGGTCCCACCCGGCCGGCAGCCGACGGTGCGGTCTGTGAGGATGGGGCCCGTTCGCGCCGGAGGTGATCATGTCCGACTTCGACCGCTGGACCACAGGCGGTGCTGTGGCCCTCGACCGGTACGCACCGTCCGCGGGCGCCGCGCTGCGACACCTGGCCGCGGTCCGACCGAGCGGCGTCTCACCCGACCTCAACGCCGCGCTGCGGTCCACCGCCGCAGGCGCGAACGTGCTGCCGGCGCTGGGCGGGGCAACGCGCCCGCCCGACGCCGACCCGGCGATCACCCTGTTCGCGGAGCAGTTCGCCATCGACGTGTCCTCGCTCGACGACCGACGCCGACAGGCCTTCGCCGCAGCCTGCGGACCGTCGCTGTTCGGGACCGTGCAGATGATCTACGTCGCCGACTTCGTTCCTCGCACCTTCGCGGCGCTCGACGCCGTCTTCGGTGCGAGCCAGTGGACCGTCCTCGATGCGGCGCCGGTGGACGACACCTGGCCGGCGGTCGAGGCGTTCATCGACGAGGTCGCCAAGCTCTCCGCCCTCGGCCCGCTCCCGACCGAGCTGATCCGGTTGCGCGGCGCCCGTCAGCACGACTGCCGGCTGTGCCGGTCGCGCCGCAGCCTCGCCGCCGCCGAGGGCGGGGCCGACGAGGCCACCTTCGACGCCGTCGACCGCTACCGCGAGAGCGATCTCCCTGAGTCCGTCAAGGCCGCCCTCGAACTGACCGACGCCATCGTCTGGCAGCCGTCGTCGATCGGCGCGGACACCGTGTCGGACATCCACCGCTGGTTCGAGCCCGCCGAAGCGCTGGAGATCGTGCTCGACGTCACCCGCAACGCGGCCAACAAGATCGCGGTCGCCCTGGGCGCCGACGCGCCGGTCGTCACCGAGGGGGTGGAGTGGTTCGCCACCGACGATGACGGACGGATCGTCACCGAAGGCCTGAACCCACGCACGCAAGCCGGGTGACCACAACCGGTCGGACCGACGGGTCCGCCGTCTGGACCTGGGTGTCCGCGGGTACGGGGGGGGCTTCGGGACGTCCGCTCCCCACATCCTCGAGGGAGTCGCGAGCATGTCGCTGACCAAGACGACGAGGCTGCCGACCGATCGGAGCGCGCCCGGGATGGCGCGCCAGTGGGTGAGCGAGCACCTCGACCCCCTCGGACTCGATCCTCGGACGCACGCGACGGTCGTCCTGCTCACCAGCGAGCTCGTCACCAACGCCGTCCTCCACACCGACTCCGCGCCGACGTTGACGTTGGCCGCCGGGCCCGATGCCATCACGATCGGCGTGCGGGACTCGAGCGCCGAGGAGGTGAGGCTCCTGCCCGCCGAGCCCGGCCGCTTAGGTGGATGGGGCCTTCAGATGGTGGACACGATGGCGCACCGCTGGGGCGAGCGCCGAAACGACGACGGAACGAAGGTCGTCTGGTTCGAGGTCGCGAACGTTCCGTGACGGCCCGGCGGTCGATCCTCGGGCTTCGACCGTTCCTCGGGTCTTCGCCTGGGTAGCGTCTGACTGGCCGAGAGGACCTCAGGACCTCGCCCCCATCGACCCCCGGAGTTGACCGTGACCGACCAAGGACCACCACCCGAGACGAGCCCGGAGCCCTCACCGCTGGCCTGGGTCGGCGACATCGAACGCCTGACCCTCGAGAACGACACCTTCCGCACCGTCGTGCACACGGGCACCCACGCGCAGCTTACCGTGATGACCATCCCGGCCGGCGGGCAGATCGGCTGGGAGTCCCACGGCCACCTGGACCAGTTCCTCCGCATCGAGCAGGGCAAGGGCCGGCTCGACCTGGGCCGGACGGAAGGTTCCGTCGACGAACAGCACGAGGTCGAGGACGACTGGGCGATCGTGGTGCCCGCCGGCACCTGGCACAACGTGGTCAACACCGGCGACGACACCCTCAAGCTCTACTCCGTGTACTCCCCGCCCGAGCACCCCGCGGGCACCGTGCACCGGACCAAGGCGGAAGCCGACGCCGCCGAGGCCGACCACCACCATTGAGCATCCACCCACGGCGAGACCCGTTGCCTTCCGGCTCTCATGGGGAACCTCAGCGGGAGCTGTGCTGCCTTTGAGCGGACGGCCGGATTCGGACTCGGTGATGCCCGGCTCCAGCCGAGACCGACCCATTAGTCGGTGCTCGCCCAGACCTGGGTGGGCGGAGGCGATCCGGCTGGGTGATCAGCCGCCGAGGGCCCTGGTTCCCCGCTGCGCACGGCGACGACGCCGAGCAGGATCAGCACCCCGCCAATGAGCTGGACGGTGCTGGGGACCTGGTCGAGCAGGAGCCAGGCGAACACCACCGCGGCGACGACCTCGAGCAGCGACACGAACGACACCAGTCGTGAGCCGAGTCGTCGGCCCGCCGCGATGCCCGTCACGTAGGCGAACCCGGCGGTGACCACGCCGAGCAGCAGCAGCGGGATCCACCACGCGACGGTCGACCCGGCCAGGCTGACGTCCTGTGCCTCTCCGGCGAGCGGAAGGACGCCGACCAACCCGAGGGCGCCGAGAGCGAGCGCGCCGACCGTGAGGCCGGCGGCGGCCAGGGCGTTCGGGGGCAGTCCGGTGGAGGTCTTGCCGTTCACGACGAAGAAGGTGGCCAACCCGATCATGGCGCCGAACGCCCACGCCACTCCGATGACGTCGAGGCTGACGCCCGATGCCAACTCGAGCACGAGCACGAGCCCGAGCCCAGCGGTGAGGGCGCCGACCACGGTGAGTCGGCCTGGGCGTTGGCCGTGCTGCGCCCACATCCAGACCACGACGAGGGCGGGAGCGGTGAACTCGATGAGCAGGGCTGGCGCGACGTCCATCCGCTGGACGGCGGCGAAGAAGCAGTACTGCGCGCCGGCGACGGCGAGCACCCCGTAGGTGAGGACGAGGCCGACGTTGCGCCGCAGCGCGCCCCAGCGTCCGGCCAGGGAGATGATGCCGAGCGGGAGCACCACCAGCGCACCGATCGCGATCCGGATCGAGACCACCGCACCGGGGCTCCACCCGGCGTCGAACATCCCTCGCGCCAGAGAACCCGAGAGGCCGAACGCCAACGACGACGCGACGGCGAGCGCGAGCCCCGAGGCTCTCCCGTCGGTCGCCCGTACGGCGCCAGCCTCACCCATCGCTTCGTCATTTGCCATTGGTTCGATAGAACCTGACGTTAGCAGCAGGACGTAAGGTGTCAACGTGCGGTTCACCCATGACACGGATGCCTCCCTCCAAGCCGGCGTCGCGATCGCCAACTCGATGTTCCCACCCGATTCGCTGACCACGGTCGCAGACCTCGACGCGATCTTCGAGCGCTTCGCCTACACGGGCCGCCACGATCGCGACCGCCCCGAGCTCGACGCCGTACGGGCCTTGCGTCCCCGGCTGGTCGCCCTGTTCACCGCCGATCGCGACACCGCCGCCGCGATGGCCAACGAACTGCTCGCCGAAGCCCGGGCACTGCCCCAACTCGTGCGTCACGGATTGCATGATTGGCACATCCACGCCACGCCGGCCGACGCCCCGCTCGCCACCCGGATCGCGGTCGAATCCGCGATGGCGATGACCGACGTGATCCGCGCCGACGAGCTGTCCCGGCTCGGAAGGTGCGCCGACGAGCACTGCGAGGCGATCGTCCTCGATCTCACGCGCAACCGGTCACGCCGCTACTGCTCAGCCAGGTGCACCAACCGCAACGCCGCCGCCGCCTATCGGGCGCGCCAGAGCTAGCGCCACGCCTCTGACCGGGGCGGGAAGCGACCAAACCCCTCCTGAGGGAGGTGGTTCGCTCCACGCGGACGACCATTTCGGGCCCGCGACCCTGATCGTGCCTTCAATTGGGTTGATGGCGACTCAACGTTTCGGGCTTGTCGGACGTGAGTTCCATCGATGCGTTCAACAGCGGATACCACCTCCATGAGAGACATCGACCGCGGGCAGGTGCCCCAACCTGGCTACGAGTCGTTCTTCGCGGCCCAGCACGCGCCGCTCGCTCGCCTGGGCCAGGTCCTGAGCGTCGTCGCGGCTGCCCGTCAGCGCGTACACCTCGCCGGGACGACGACACGAGCTGCGACGTTGTCGCCGCGCTTGCTCCGGGCTGGTGGTGCACCGTGTGGTCGCCGGATGTCGATACCGCTGACCCGTCCCGACCGGGCCCGATCGTCGACGACACGAACACCGTCACCAATCGGTTGGGCGGGATGTGCTTCGTGCCGGACGCATCGGCGGCTCCAGACTCCGTGTGGGGCATCGACCCGAGCCTCGCCGCGGCACTGGACCAGGTCGAGGGCCTCACCGACTGGAACGTGATCCTTGCCGACGGAGGTGGTAACCGTCAGGGCCCGGACCGACGGTGGATGGAGTTCACCTTCGAGGCCGACCCGAACGCCGGCGACCGCGGGCCCACCACCGAAGTCCTGGCAGAGGTCAGCGCGGCAGTCAACGCTGCCGGGACCGCCGCCAGCGTGCCCACCGAGTGCACGGTCCACTGACGGCCCGATTCACCGCCCCCGCCCTTGCGCGCGTCACCTCCAATCTGCGAAGTGCAGTGTCGAGATCTGGGCTCCCACCGCGACGGTCTGCTTGACGTGCTCAGCGACCGGCCGAGCCGCCCGCAGCGGCACATGCCACCAGGTCGCTGCCTGGATGGCCTGGCGACGAGACCTGCGCGAGACTCGTTTGCCGGAGGCAGGGTCCATGGAGGAACGGGAGGAGCAGCGGCCGGCTCGCCCTCTGGCGCCCGCCGACAGCTTGCGCCGTGCAATGGATCAGATGGTCGCCGAGCGCAACGTGCGGGCGACCGTCTACACGGTGCTCGCTCTTCGCTCCAAGGGTATCGAGGTGCTGCTCCTCAAGGGCGCGTCGGTGGCAGCAGCTCTCTACGGCAACGAGCCTCGCCCCTCGTCGGATGTCGACCTGCTGGTGCATCCACGATCGCAGCGCGCGTCGGCTGCGGTGCTCTGCGGCCTGGGCTACTCGGAGAGCGGAGCCTTCTCCCATGCCACCGAGTGGCGGAGTGCAAGCGGACTGCCGATCGATCTCCATCGGACGCTGCCGCGGACGACCTGCGGGCCCGGGCGAGTGTGGGAGGTGCTGGAGGAGCACCGCCTCGATCGCCCGTTGGGCACGCCGCCCGTGATGATCCCGATGCTTGATGACGCGGCCCTCGCGGCGCACCTCGCCATCCACGCGACCCAGGGGCACCCGCGCCCGCTCGAGGATATGGCGCGGGCGGTGGTCCAGTTCGACGAGGCCACCTGGACCGGTGCCGTCGAGGTGTCGCGCTCGCTCGGCACGCAGTCATCGCTGGCGTGGGCGCTCGACCAGGTCGACGGGGGCGAGGCGCTGCGCCGACGGCTCGCGCTTCCCGCTCTCGACCGCGCTGACCTTCCGGCCCGGTCGATCGGTGATGGAGGCATCTGGCGGCTCCTGGTCTCCCCGGTCCACTGGCGTCAACGCCTCCGCTCGTTCGTCCCGGCGCTTCGACTGGTGCGCCGTCGGATGTGGCCGTCGGCCGAACGGGGAGAACCGCGGCGCAAGCTCACCCGGTGAGCGCGTCGAGCCGGCGGAGGAGGCTGGCGGCCGCCGGCCTCGCCTCGGCCCTCGCGCCGTGGAGGCCACGGGCGCGGGCGGCGGCGGCCAGTGCGGCATCGAGCGCGCCGTCCGGGTCGAGGCGGGCGCTGACGGTGTTGGCGAGCAGGGCTTCGACGCGGTCGACCGGCTCACTGGAGGTGAACCCGTAGCCCGCCATGATCGGTGTCATCCACAGCGGACAGGGCTGATCGCTCATGATGAAGGCGATCAGGTAGCCGGCAGGATCCATGGAGAGCATGAAGGCGCCGTTGCCCGAGGACCAAAGGACCTCGTCGCCATCGATGACGACGAGCTCGCCGTCGGTCCGCAGGGTCAGGACGGCTCCGGGCCGGCCCGCGGTCCCGGTGGTCCAGAGGTGCTTCGGCTGGTTTGCGCGGGCAGGCGATGCTCTCGCAATCTGCGGACCGCTCGCGCTGGTGCGTGCGAACCGGATCCTGCTGCTCGTGCACGCGGCCGACGGTCCGAGCCGGCTCACCGTCGAAGAAGACGGCAACGTCGTGCTCTGGTACCTGCCCCTAGCCGAGGAGGGCCGGCCAGCGTCGGGAAACAGGTTGGAACATGCGACGAGCACCGGCCCTGGGTGGGAGGAGTGGTAGCGGTTGGGCCGCTTCGAGTCCCGAAATCGACAAGGCCCCCTCCGTTTGACGATCGAGCGGACCGATCGGGCGGTGCCGCTTGGCAGCGCCGGGCAGGTTCCCTACCTTGCTGGCCATGAGCCTGGGTCCCACAGAACTGCTGATCGTCCTTGTCATCGTCTTGGTCCTCTTCGGCGGCTCCAAGCTGCCGAAGCTGGCGCGGTCGCTGGGCGATGCCCAGCGCGAGTTCCAGCGAGGCAGCGACGGAGCCACCGAAGAGCACGAGGATTCCGGGCTCGAATCGTCGGTCTGAACCCAAGGTGACGATCGCGCTTCGCCCTTCTTGGGGGCTTCGTAGAAGTCACCGGACGCCTCCGGTGGAGGCACCGACCAGGGGAGAGACTGCGATGGACGCGCACTACGGCGTTCGCGAGGGACTGAGTTCGAGACGGCAGGCGAGGAAGTACTCCTGCTCGTCGCCGCCGAAGGCGGCCTCTACCGCTAGCGCGTTGGTCGAACCCGGCGCGACCAGGATGCGACCGCCATCGACGGTGCGCACCGGTGGTCCGCCGAGGTTGTCCGGCGCGAGGAGGTCGATGCGAGCATCACCTCGCCGGTACCGGTCCGTTCCTTCATCGTTGCGTTCGATCACGAAGCCCCGTTCGACCAGCCAGGCCGAGATCAGCTCTGTCGTGCGCTCGGCGGGCTGCTCGGACGTCGACGACCACGTCGATGTCGGTGGTCACCCTCGGCATGTCCACTCGCCCGCACCAGCGTTGCACAGCTGTCTCGGGACAAAAGTCTGAGAGGCACGAATGAGAACACCCTGGTAGCCGTTGAGACAGGCCGACATGACCACCATTTCTGTTTCGGGCCTCTGACCTGGGCGAAGACGACGAAACCCCCTGCGTAGCAGGGGGTTTCGCTCCGAGCGGACGACCGGATTCGAACCGGCGACCCTCACCTTGGCAAGGTGGCGAGCGACCCCTCGCCGCCGACCGCGCCCTGATGATCAGCGTGAGACCCCGCTGCGCGACCGATCGACCGGCGATGCCTGAGGCCTCGGGCCGGATGGATGTCGGCCCGGATGCTCCTCTACGGCTTGCCTTCCTGATGGCGCCGGGTCGCGCTGCCGGGAACGGGCTCGTCGGGGTGCGCCTCCGGCACCACGTCGCGTCCGGTGATCTGGCGTCGGCCGGAGTCGGCGGCGGTTGGCCGGTCCCCCTTCAGCCGAACGATCACCAGGGCGGCGATCCCTGCGACCGCCACGATCACCACGACCGCCATGAGGTAGGCCATCAGCTGCCAGCCTTGAGGGTGCTCGGGCAGATGGCGGGCCGCCTCGGCGCCGCCACGCCCTGTTCCGCGCCGGCGCCGCTCACGTTCGGCCTCTGATCGTCGTCCATGTTCCGGCCCTCGTCTCGTCGTCTTCGTTCCCAAGAGGCGTTCCCCCGAACCGCTCGAGCGAAACCCCGCCCGGTTTGACGCCGGTCAGCTGCGGGTAGCCGCACATGACGGGGATCGGCCCGTCGGGGCCGCCTCGACTCGACGAACGAGGAGACCACCATGGAACGCTCTGGACCGTCCGCTGCGGTCGCCGCCCAACACTTCGAGGATCTGCGGGAGCTGGTCGCGCGGCCGGGGCCGTTCCTGACGGTGGTCGCAACGTGTCCGCAACCGATCGCCAAGGCGGTCGATGCAGCCGTCCACGAGGTCCGCCACGCGGTGGCCACGAGCCCGGCTTCGGATCGGGCCGATGAGGTGGCCGCGCTCGCGGGAGATGCCTTTCCCGGTGCCGCCGGCGTGGTGATCATCGCCGAGGCCGATCGGGTCGCGCTGGTCGAGCACCTCGACGAGCCGCCCCGGCATGTCGGTGCGCACTACAGCTCGCTGCCGATGGTCACCCCCATCCTCGAGCGACGGGCAGCCGACCTGCCGGTGGTGATGGCCATCGTGGATCGAACCGGCGCAGACCTCTCGTGGTCGACGCCCCTCCCCGCGGGCGCGACCGCGAAGGGGGAGGCGACGATCGACGGCGACACGACCTACATCCGCAAGGTCCAAGCAGGGGGCTGGTCCCACCGCAGGTTCCAGCAGCGGGCCGAGGACACCTGGGAGCACACCGCCACCGACGTGTCCGAAGCGATCGCCAGCGCGGCCGATGCCGTCGACGCCCGGCTAATCGTGATCGGCGGGGACGACCGCATGATCGAGCTCACCGAGGAGCGCCTCCCCACCGCCGTCGCGGCTGCCGTCCGGCGGGTACCGGGCAGCCGTTCCGAGGACGGGAGCGACGAGGAGCGCGACGAGGCCGCTCGGCGGTGGCTGCGCACCGCCGTTGCCGAGGACACCCGTCGTGTCCTGGAGCTCTTCAACGAGGCGAAGGGACAGGCAGGCCAGGCAGCTGACGGCACCGCCGACACCCTCGGAGCGCTCCGAGAGGCCCGAGTCGACCTCCTGCTCGTCAACGACCCGGGGACCGGCGACGAGCCCACCGCGTGCTTCGCTCCCGGCGATCCCACCATGGTCGCCACCACTCCGGCCGGCCTCGAGGACCTCGGTGCCGACGATGTGCGGGTCGGGCGGGCGGTCGACGTCGCCATCCGGTCGGCCCTCCTCACCGGAGCCGACGTGCGGATCGTTCCCAGCACGCCTCGGCTCACCGACGGGATCGGCGCACTCCTGCGGTGGTGACGACGCGGCCCCGCTCCCGTGTCCTGGCACCCGGTGGAGCGCTGTCTCGGCCGGTGGAGGCTGAGCCAGCGGTATGGCCGGCGCGTGTTCGGGGAACGCCAGGGGCATGGATCGACCGCCGTTGGATGACGTCGGCATGGACGAGGGAGAGGTCCGTCCGGTGGCCGCGGTGCTGGCACCCACGCCGCAGCTGACCATCACCGTCGAAGAGGTCGGCGATCAAGACGACATCCACCTCCATGCCGGCGGACAGGGGGTGTGGCAGGCCCGCATGCTCGCCGCGCTGGGGCTCGAGGTCCGCCTCTGCGGCTTCTTCGCCGGCGAGGCCGGCACGGTGGCGCGAGCGCTGGTGGCCGACGAGCACGTCCGAGTCCACGATGTTGCCGGCAACGGAACCAGCGGCGCCTACGTGCACGACCGTCGGGGCGGTGAGCGAGAGACGGTGGCATCGATGCCGCCGACGGCGATCGACCGCCACGAGCTCGATGACCTCTACGGTCGCTTCCTCGTCGATGCGCTCGCGGCCGACGTGGTGCTGTTGGGAGGGCCCGACGAGCCGGGGGTCATCCCCGCCGACCTGTACCGCCGGCTCGCTGCCGATCTCCGCGCCAACGGGAAGCTGGTCGTCGCCGACGTCACCGGCGGAACACAGGACGCCGTGCTCGAATCGGGGATCTCCGTCCTGAAGGTGAGCGACGAGGAGCTCGACATGGCCGATGAAGCGACCGAGGACGTGGTCGCAGCCGCCAGGAGCCTGGCCGAGCGCGGCGCCGACCAGGTCATCGTGACCAGAGTCGAACAACCGAGCATCGCGATCGCCGGCGCCGAGGGCTGGTCGGTCGAACCGCCGTCGCTCCACCCCGTCGACCACCGAGGCGCCGGGGACTCGTTCACCGCGGCGTACGCCGCATCGCTGGCCCGGGGCCGGCCGCCCGAACACGCCCTGCGCCACGCCGCGGCGGCGGGCGCGCTCAACGTCACCCGCCACGGACTTGCGTCGGGCGAGCGAGACCGGATCGAAGCACTTGCCGAGCAGGTCGAGATCCGGCCGCTCGCGACTCACGACGAGGAGACCCCATGACCGGACCACACGCACTGGTGACGAACGACGACGGCATCGACGCACCGGGCATCCGCGTGCTCGCGGAAGAGGCAGCGGCAGCCGGCTGGCAGGTCACCGTGGCCGCCCCGGGATGGGACTCCAGCGGCGCGAGCGCGTCGTTCACCGCCGTCGAGGACGAGCGTGGCGTGCTGGCCGCTCACCGCGAGACGTACGAGGTCGCGTCGACCACGGCCTACGCCGTCGACGCCTCCCCCGCCTACATCGTCCGCGCCGGCGTCGCGGGCGCGTTCGGCGATTCGCCGACGGTCGTCCTGTCGGGCGTGAACCTCGGCGCCAACGTGGGCCGGGCTGTGCTGCACTCGGGAACCGTCGGCGCCGCACTGACCGCCTCCACCCTCGGCCTTCCCGCTCTGGCCGTGTCGCTTGCGACCCACCGCAGCGATCCGAGCTGGGACGCGGTGCGTCGCGTGCTCCGCCACGTGCTCCCCGCGTTCGCCGAAGCCCGTGATCTCGTCCTCAACGTGAACGTGCCCGATGTGGCGCCCGACGATCTCCAAGGGATCGAGCAGGCGCGGCTGGCGCCGTTCGGCGCCGTCCAGGTCACCAACACCGAGCGCACCGGCGACCGCCTCAAGCTGACCTACTCGCCCTGGGTCGCCGACGAGCCGGTCGGATCCGACGCCTCGATGCTGAACGAGGGCTACGCCACCATCACCGCGCTCCAACCCGTGTGCGAAGCCACCACCGACATCGCCGCGTTCTCCGGTCCCCTGCTGTCTGCCAGCCGCTGACGAGCCCGGTCTGAGCCCGGGGGCGGTGCCGCCTCGGTCGCCTCGAGCGCAGGTGTCGAGAACCCGATCCCCGGTCGTTCCGTCGATCCGGCCAGCAGCAGGTGCCCGGTTCGTGGCGTAGACCCGCGCCCAACGGGGTAGTGGTCCGTGCCGGGGTACCGATGCCCAGGCAGAGAGGAACGCTCCCGATGAGCGATGTCGTTGCCCACCAAGGACTGCTCAAAGACACCAAGGTCCACGTCGAGGACACCGGCGGCTCCGGCCGACCGGTCGTCTTGATCCACGGCTGGCCGCTCTCCAGCGCCTCCTGGAAGGAGCAGATCCCCGTCCTCAGCGCCGCCGGCTACCGAGTGGTCGCCTACGACCGGCGGGGCTTCGGCCAGAGCGACAAGCCGCTGACCGGCTACACCTACGACACCCTCACCCAGGACCTCGCCGGCGTCCTCGACGAGCTCGACCTGCGGGACGTGACCCTGGTCGGCTTCTCCATGGGCGGAGGCGAGGTCGCCCGCTACCTCGCCCACGAGGACGCGACGAGGGTGCGCAGCGCCGTGCTGGCCGCGGCGATCACGCCGTACATGCTCGAGACCGCCGACAACCCGGATGGACCGCTGACCAAGAGCGAAGCAGCGACGATGGCCAAGGACCTGACCGTCGACCGCGATGGGTTCTTCGACGACTTCACCACCAAGTTCTTCTCCGCGGGCGACGACCTCAAGGTCACCGAGGACCAGCGCCAGGAGGCCATCGCCCTGTGCCAGCAGTCCGATCAGGCCGCCGCGCTGGCGTGCATGCAGGCGTTCGGGATCACGGACTTCCGTGACGACCTTCCGAAGATCGACGTCCCGACGCTCGTGCTGCACGGAGACAGCGACGGCGTCGTGCCGTTCGAAGGGTCCGGTCAGCGAGCCCACGAGGCCATCGTCGACAGCGAACTGGTCGTGATCCCCGGTGCACCGCACGGCTGCAACGTGTCGCACGCCGACGAGTTCAACGAGGCGCTGCTCGCCTTCCTCGACACGCACTGAGGCGAGCGCCCTCGCCATGGCCACAACGGACCGGAAGGAGGGCCCATGAAAGCCAGCCGCTCGGAAGGTATCTCGACCGGAGTCGACGACCGTACGTACGACCTGGTGCTGGTCCTGCAGCAGGCGCTCGAGGACTGCCACCGCTACCAGTGCTTCGCGGGCGATGCTCGAGCGGAGGGCGACGAGGAGGTTGCTGCCTTCTTCGACGAGCTGGCGGACTCCGATCGCTCCATCGCCCAGCGAGCCAAGGCCCTGCTCATCGCTCGGTGGGATGGCTGACCCCGCGTCATCGCCCTCCACCTATGACCGATGCCGTACGCTGACCTCCACGACGACATTGCCAGCGGACCGGAGTGCGCCTCGACTGGCACGCCGGTGGGTCAACGAGCAGCTCAACCCCTTGGGCCTCGACCCGCGGACGCACGAGACGGTCACCCTGCTCACCAGCGAGCTCGTCACCAACGCCGTCCTGCACACCGCGTCGATGCCGACCTTGACCCTGGTTGTCGAGCCGACCGCCATCACGGTCGGTGTCCAAGACTCGGGTGGCGGGGATGCAGAGCTCCTCGCTGCCGAACCCGACCGGGTGGGAGGGACGCGATGAGCTCTATTCATCGAGAAGCGCACCTGCGGGTCAACCCGGTGGCTTCTCGCCCTCCCGGGGTCCGTCCGGCGGCGGATGGCCCTCGCGGTAGCGCTCTTCGCCTTCCGCCTCCCGGTCGAAGCGCGCCTCGGCCTCGGCCTCGGACGACGACGCCTCACTGACCTCGTCGGCGACGTCTTGGTCTCGGGCGACGTTCTGCCCGAACCAGTCGTCAACCGTGCTGTTCTCGGGCTCCTCGATGCCGCCGTCTGCGGGGCTCCCATCGGTTCCTGTGTCACTCATGGCCAAGGTCCTCTCGGTGGTTCGCGGTCACGCTTCCAACCAGCACTACCCCGGTGACGGCACACCAATCCTGTTGGCACCGGTTCAGCGGGGACCGACCCGTACACGCAGGCGCCGGAGGATCGAGGCCAGCAGGCGCGACACCTGCATCTGGCTCACACCGAGATCCGCAGCGATCTCCGACTGCGACCGCTCCTCGAAGAAGTACCGGTGCAGGAGCTCCCGGGCCGGCTGATCGAGGGCATCGAGCGCCTCGCACACGGCGACGCGCTCCTCCGCAGATGCGTACTGCCGGTCCTCCCATCCCACCTCGTCGCCCAGGGACCGGCCGTCGCTGCCCCGGGAGTCGAACCACCGGACGTTGCGTGCATGCAGCGCGTCGTGGGCCTCGAGCAGGTGGTCCAGATCGATGCCCATCTCGGCCGCCAGCTCCGGAGCCGTCGGCTGGCGGCCCAGGCGCGCCACCAGGTTCTCCGTTGCGACCGGTTCGGCGATCGCCACCTCGTGCACCCGCCGCGGCACTCGTACCAACCAACCGTGATCGCGGTAGTGCCGGCGGAGCGAACCGAGGATCGTGGGCGTGGCGAACGCAGGAAAGGGAACACCGCGCTCGGGGTCGAACCGGCGCAGCGCAACGACGAGCGACTCGAGGGCGACCTGGTCGAGATCCTCGTTGGGCTAGCCCTGGCGCCACATCCGTCGCGCCAGGGACCGGGCGTAGCGCTCGTACTCCTCGACGAGCCGCGTCAGGACGACGGGGTCACCGGTACGAGAGAACGTGATGTGGTCGACCCAGACCCGGGGGTCGACCGCCGGCAACGAGTCGTCGCCACCAGGCTCGCCGCCCCGGGGGATCGTGCGCTCGGAGCGCACCCGGTCTCGGACCGACGGTGCCCGGTCCGTTCGGCGGCTCCAAGAGGTCTGACGGGCGGCTTCGGCGGCGATAGGGGCGGTTTCCAAGGTCGACCTCGCGGTGGCGGGGTGAACGGGGCTCCGCGCTCGCGTAGCTCACCCGCTCAGCGGTGATCAGACGTTCGAAGGGAGGCGGTGGTGCTCGCTGACGATCCAGCTCGAACTTCTTGTGCTCAATGATCCAGGTCATCCGAAGCCCATCAGGAGGGGTCGAGAACTGGGCACAAATCTGGGCACAAATCTGAGAGGGACGGATGAGAACACCCTGGTAGCCGTTGGGACAGGCCGACACGACCGCCATCGCTGCTTCGGGTCTCTGACCAGGGCCGAAAACGACGAAACCCCCTGCGTAGCAGGGGGTTTCGCTCCGAGCGGACGACCGGATTCGAACCGGCGACCCTCACCTTGGCAAGGTGATGCTCTACCAACTGAGCCACGTCCGCGTGGGACGATCACCATAGCGCGAGCGTCCCGCGACGACGAACCCGGATCCGGTGGAACCGGTCCGCCGAAGCAGGTCAGGCCGTGGCACCCGTCCGGTACCGGATGCGGCCGGCCATCTCGACGGCCAGCTCCCGGTCTGCGATCTGGTCGAGCACGAGGGAGCGGCCGTCGAACACCAGGGTCAGGCTGGCGGTGCGGTCGTCCTGCCACCCCTGGACCTCCAGCCCGGGACCGACCGGGACCTGCTCGGCGAAGGGCCGCCACTCCCGATCGTCGACCAGCCGGAGCGAACGGTCGGTGAGGACGAGGACCGATCCATGCCCCTCGAACCGGCCGGCGACGACCGCCTCGACCGTCTCCCCCTCGTCCAGCAGCGCGCCCGCCACCACGACGGCGACCTTGGCGGTCTTGCGGGCGCCGCTGCCCAGGCGGCCGAAGGCGAGCCCGAGGCCGTTGGGGTCGGGCGAGCCGACCGGGCCGGGAGGTGCCGGCGGCGCGTAGCCGGGATGCGGCGGGGCGTACCCGCCCGGAGCGGGCTGGCCCCACGCCGGAGGCGCAGGCGGAGCTGGGGGCTGCGGGTGCGGCGAGGCGGGCGGCGGAGGTGCCTGGCCGTAGCCAGCGGCCGGAGGCGGTGGGTACCCGGGTGGCGGCGGGGGCGCGTACCCCTGCGGCGCGGGTGGCGGCGGAGCTTGGCCCCAGGCCGGGGGCGGGGGCTGCTGTCCCCAGCCGGGCTGGCCCGGCGGCGGCGGTGGGTAGGCGGCCGGCGGCGGCGGGTATGCCCCCGGAGGTGGCGGGTAGGCAGCTGGGGGCGGCGGGGCGGTGGGCCCGGGAGGCGGAGGTGGGAAGCCTGCGCCGGACGAAGACGGGGGCTGCGCAGGCTCAGCCTCGTGGTGCGGGGCTGGCGCGGCGGCGCCCGGAGGCGGCCCGGGAGGCGGCCCGGGAGGCGGCGTGGCGTCCGCGGGCGGGTCGATCTGCGCCTCGATGGATGCCGCGACCACCAGCGGATCGGCGCCCTCCGACACGTCAGCGGCGGGAGCATCGGCGCCCTCGAGCTGGGCCTCCGTCACGGACCCGATGGTCTCGACCGCGCCGCTCTCCGGAGCAGCGGCGGACCCTGCCACCGGCGGCGCAGGCTCGATCGCGGTGAGGGCGGTCCCGCAGGCCATGCAGAACTTCGATCCCGCATCGTTCTCGGCGGCGCAAGCTGGACACGGCATCGACGGACCCCTCTGATCGTTGGTGGCGCGAGCGTACGCGACCCCGCCGGGCGAGTGGCCCGCCCTACGAGCTGGCGGCCTGGAGGATCTGCCCACCGTGTTCGCTCATGGTGATCGTGCCCGCCGCCGCCAACCCCGCCGGGCTCATCTTGGCGATGGTCTTGCGGACGACCTCGATCATGTGGTCGTCACCGAGCTGCTCGGCGAGCTCGTCGAACTGGAGCTGGAGGAACGCCAGGCACAGGGCGTCCTCGTGCGTCTGTACCACCGGATCGGTGGCGAGGTGCCGCTTGGTGACGATGGTGCCGACCCGCACGATCTCATCGGCGTCGTACCCGCAGGCGAGGAGGATGTCTCCCACCTCCGTGGCCTGGCGCTTCTTCTGCTCGGTGCGCCAGCGCAGGTAGCCGGACCGGCCCTCGGGGTAGTCAGAGCGGGGGACGACCCACCGACGGAGGTGGTGGGCCCGGGCGGCGAGCAGCTGCAGCTCGCTGGCTGCGGGGTCGAGCGTGCGAACCCAGTGCTCCACCAGGTCCGCGTGGGCCAGCTCCTTCGCCTGCTCGACGCCATCGACGACGATCCTCACCGGGTCGTCGGCGTTGGCAGCATCGATCGCCGCGACTGCGGCGTCGAAGCGGGTGCTCACTCGGGTGGGCGGAGGTCGATGGTCAGCGTGAGGATGCCGTCAGCGAGCGTCCCGGTGGCATCGCCGATGATGGCGAAGTCTTGGAAGTCGGTCTGCGCCTGCTCCACCAGCCGGGTGCGCTCCTCGCCACCGACCGGGGGGAGGTTGCGCTTGCGGACGGCGGTGGCGCGGTCGCGAAAGCGCGCCAGCATTGCGTCGATGTCGAGCGTGTCGGCCATGGGCCAACGCTACCGCCGCTCCGCCTGCGGTGGATCCGACGGTGGGATCAGTCGGACTCGGAGCCCAGCGCCTTGCGGCGGGCCGCAACACCGGGGCGGGCGAGCACGGCCGCCGCCGGGATCTCGACGCGCTGGTGCTCGCCGGTCCGCGGCTCCCAGTCGGCATCCGCGGCGGCGTGGTCGGCCCCCGGCTCCGGAGGCGCAACCGGCTCCGGAGCAGCCGGCGCGGCCGGCAACTCGTCGGTCACGAAGATGGAGTCCTCGTCCACCTCCATGACAGCTGGACGAGCGGGGATGGCCGTTCCGTCTGCGACGGGCTTGGTCGTCCGCCAGTAGCGGATGGTCAACAGCAGCAGCGCCAGCGCCACCACGACGAGGGCGCCGATGACCGCGGCCACCTTGCGGTTCTCGGTGAAGAGCGGCTGGTCTGGGGTCGCCTCGGACTCGACGAGCGTCTGGTTGGTCTGCGCCACCGCTTCGGTGGTGGCCACCGGCACCGTGGTGCTGGTCTCTGCGCCCGCCCCTGCGATGGTCTCGGCCGGGTCCTGGCCCGGCGCGCCCCAGGCGGACGACGTCGGCAGGAGGGCCGCGCTGAACCCGAGCGCGCACGTGAACAAGAGGGTGCGTCGACGGGTGGTCACGAGGGGCCGAGGTTACCGGTCAGGCCACCGCGGCCCGTGCACAGGGCCCGCAGGAGTAGGTGGTCCGACCGCCGACCGTCCGCCGGTCCAGCGGTGCGCCGCACCGGGGGCAGTGACCATCGCGGTGGCGCTCGATCTGCAGGTCACCGCGGTGGGAGCCGCCGCGGTCGAACAGGTCCCCCACCGTCGACACGATCCGGCGCTGCAGCCGCCGGAGCTCGGCGTCGGTGAGCGAACCGGCGGGGCGGGCAGGATCGAGACGGGCCCGCCAGAGGGTCTCGTCGACCAGGAGGTTGCCCAGGCCCGCGATCCGGTGCTGGTCGAGCAACCGGGCCTTGAGCGGCGCCGACGATCCGGCGAGCGCGGCGCGCAGCTGGCCCAGCGTGAGCGACCAGGCATCCGGACCGAGCAGCGCCAGGTCCGGGTCCAGCTCCACCCCGCCGAGGCGGCGAGGATCCGACAGCCGGAGGCGGGCGCCGTCGGCGAAGCGGAGGGCGAAGCGGTCCCAGACCGGGTCGTCTCGACCGGACGAGTACTCGAGCTGGCTGATGGGCGCCTCGCCGTCGAGCACGAGCCGCCCGGTCATCCCGAACCGCAGCCCGAGCACCGGCCGGTCGTCACCGAGGTGCACGGTGAGCAGCTTTCCGCGCCGGCCCGTTCCGAGCAGGGTCGCGCCCTGGACCGCACCGACGACCTCGGCGGGGGTGATGCCGCCCTTCAGGAACCAGCTGTCGGGCGCCTCGACGGCGTCGACCGTGCGCCCGACCGCCTTGTCGGCCAGCCGCCGGTAGACCTCGACCTCGAGGAGCTCAGGCACCTGCGGCGGCGTCGAGCGCCTGGATGAAGTCGGCGATGATGTCGTCGGCGTGCTCGAGGCCGACCGAGACGCGGATGGTGCCCGGGCCGATGCCGTTGGCCGCCAGCTCGTCGGGCAGCAGGTTCACGTGGGTGGTGGATGCCGGGTGGGTCACCAGGGTCTCAGGGCCGCCGAGCGACGTGGCGTGCTGGGCGAGCCGCACCGCCTCCACGAAGCGACGCCCCTCTTCGAGGCCTCCGACCACGTCGAACGCGATGAGCGTGCCGCCTCCCGACATCTGGCGCGCCGCCAACTCGTGCTGGGGGTGCGAGGCGAGGCCGGGGTAGCGCACCTCGGTGGCGCGCGGATGGGCCTCCAGCGCCGTCGCCAAGGCCAGCGCCGTGGCGGACTGGCGGGCGATGCGGATCGGCAGCGTGCGGATGCCCCGCGTGGCGTTGAGGGCGTCGTAGGGCGAGGCTGACGCGCCCTGGAGCACGGCGAAGCCCCACAGCCAGTCGATCAGCTCCTTGCTGCCGGCGACCACGCCGAGCGTGGCGTCGTTGTGCCCGGCGATGCCCTTGGTGGCGGAGTGCAGGACCAGGTCGACTCCGTGGCGCAGCGGCTGCTGGAGCACGGGCGTGCCGAACGTGGAGTCGACCACGGTGACCGGGCCGGCGATGGCGCCGAGCTCGTCGAGGTCGATCACGTCGAGCCTCGGGTTGGCCGGGGTCTCGGCGAACACGAGCGTGGTCTTGCCGGGTATGATGGCTGCAGCGAACGCGCCCGGCTCGGTGCCGTCGACGAACGTGACGTCGATGCCGAAGCGGGGGCACATCACCTGGAACACGAGCTGGGTGGCGGCATAGACCTGCCGGGAGACGACGACGTGGTCGCCCTTCGAACAGAGCCCGAGGACCACGCCGGTGACCGCACCCATGCCGGAGCCGTAGGCCCGCGCCGCCTCGGCCCCCTCCAGGTCGGCGACGGCCCGCTCGAAGTCGTTGATCGTCGGGTTGCCGTAGCGGGAGTAGAAGCGGTCGTTGCCGATCGAGGTGGCGGCCAGGTGGGCGGTGTCGACGTCGGGCGACACGAACGTCGAGCTGGCCCAGATGACCGGGGCCAGGGCCGGGTCGCTGCCGGCCCGGCCGCTGCGCACGGCGACGGTGTCGGGGTGGGGGGCGGCCGGCCCCGGCGGTGCGGTCGGCTCGGTGGCGTCGGTCATCGGTTCTCCTGCTTGGCCAGGTCGGCGAGGACGGGGGCGAGCAGGTTGGCGACCTGCTCGTCCTCGATGAGGAAGGCGTCGTGGCCGTGGGGGCTGTCGATCTCGGCGTAGCGAGCGTCGTGGCCCTGGGCG
>CAZCVS010000010.1:0-19446 GCA_964501845.1 uncultured Iamiaceae bacterium | reverse complement strand
GCAGGGGGTGCTGGCGCAGGGGGTGCTGGCGCAGGGGGTGCTGGCGCAGGGGGTGCTGGCGCAGCCGGAACGCCAGCGGCGAGTGCCTTCTCCAGCGCGACGACACGGGCGGCCAGCGCGTCGAGCGAGGCGTCGCCGTCGACCCGGGACAGCTTCACCAGCGCGACCTCGAGCGGGATGCGGGGGTCCGGTGCCTGGCGCATCTCCAACAGCGCGTCGCCGACGGCCTCGAGCGCCCGGGTGGTGGCCCGGTCGCCCAGCTGGTCGGCCCAGGCCCGGACCCGCGCCTGCTCGGCGGGCGGAAGGTGGTCGAGCGGTGCGCCCATGCGCTGGAGGAAGACGTCGCGCAGCCGGGCCAGCAGCGCCTCGCCCAGCACCCGAGGGTCCCGGCCGGAGCTGACGGCGTCGGACACCGCGAGCAGGGCCTTGCCCGGGTCGCCGGCGGCCACGGCGTCGAGCAGGTCCGAGAGCGACTCGCCCTCGTCGACCACGCCGCCGGCGGCGGCTACCCGCTCGAGCGCGGAGAGGGTGTCTCGGGCCGAGCCGCCGCCTTGGCGCACCACGTACTCCACCGCGTCGGGGCCGAGGTCGAGCCCGGCGTCGTGGATGACCCACTCGACGTGCTCGGTGAGGTCCTCGGCGCCCAGCAGGCGGAACTCGTAGTGCTGGGTCCTGCTGCGGATGGTGGGCAGCACCTTCTGCGGATCGGTGGTGGCCAGCACGAAGACCACGTGGTCCGGCGGCTCCTCCAGCGTCTTGAGCAGCGCGGCGGACGCGGCCGCGGTGAGCATGTGGACCTCGTCGAGGATGTACACCTTGGTGCGCCCGGGCGAGCCGAGCGCAACCCGGCTGATCAGCTCCCGCACCTCCTCGACCTTGTTGTTGGACGCGGCGTCGAGCTCCTGCACGTCGTAGGAGGTGCCAGCGTCGATGGCGGTGCAGCTCTCGCACACGCCGCACGGCTCGCCGTCTTGCAGGTCGACGCAGTTGAGGGCCTTGGCCAGGATCCGCGCCGTCGACGTCTTGCCGGTGCCGCGGGGTCCGCTGAACAGGTAGGCATGACCGACGCGGTCCTCGCGCACGGCGTTGCGCAGGGCGCGGACCACCTCTTCCTGGTCCCGGACGTCGCTGAACCGGCGGGGCCGGTAGCGGCGGTAGAGCGACTGGTAGGCCATCGCCGCTCACCCTATCGACCGACCACAACCCCCGTTCCGACCCGCAGGCCCACCCGCCGGTAGCGTCGCCGCCCATGGGGAAGCGCAGGACCTGGGTGATCGCGGTGGCGGCTGTCGTGGGGCTGGTGGCCGCCGGTTGCAGCAGTTCAGCGGACGACGGCGCCTCGTCGGACGACAAGACGACGACCACGGCCGAGACGACCACCACCACCGAGCCGATCGAGTGGCCGAAGCCGGCCTTCGTCGAGGGCGAGTGCCCGATGGACCTGACCGACGATGTGATCGTCGAGGTCACGTGCGGCACCGTCGAGGTCCCCGAGAACCGCACTGACCCGGACTCGAAGACGATCACCCTGGCCGTCGCCAAGCTGCACTCGAACGCCGACGAGCCCCGGGAGGACCCCGTCGCCCAGCTCGAGGGCGGGCCTGGGTTCAGCAGCCTCGACAGCGTCGGCGGCTACTCCAAGAGCGCCATCCTCGACGAGCGGGACTACTACATCTGGGATCAGCGCGGCACCGGCTACTCGACGCCGAACCTCGACTGCACCGAGACCAACGAGGCCATCTGGGGCATCTTCGCCACCACCGACGCCCCGGCCGACGAGGGCGCCCGCATCGAGGACTCGATGCGGGAGTGCCGCGACCGGCTGCAGGGCGATGGCGTCGACCTCGCGGGGTACAACACCCCGCAGAACGCCGCCGACCTCGCCGACCTGCGAGTCGCCCTCGGCATCGACG
The DNA here is from genome assembly GCA_964501845.1 of uncultured Iamiaceae bacterium. Lineage (GTDB taxonomy): Bacteria > Actinomycetota > Acidimicrobiia > Acidimicrobiales > Iamiaceae > Aquihabitans. The sequence continues at coordinate 17,533 of CAZCVS010000010.1, read as the reverse complement.
AGTGGAACCTGCGGGGCATCTCGTACGGCTCCGCGCTCGCCATCGAGACGGTCCGGTCGCACCCCGATGGCATCCGCTCCGTGCTGCTCGACTCGATCGTCGTCCCCGACGAGCCCTTCGGCGCGGTCGACCGGGGCCAGGCCGCCCTCCGCTCCTTCGAGGAGCTCGATGCGGCGTGCGCCGCCGACGCCGCGTGCGCGGAGAAGTACGGCTCCATCGATGACCTCATGGCCGACGCCGCCGCCCAGCTCGACGAGAATCCCTTCGTCGGAGAAGTCCCCGATCCGATCACCGGCGAGCCGCGCCCCGTCGAGATCACCGGCTCGGACATGTACGCCGGCATGTTCCGGGCCATGTACGACGAAGCGCTGATCCCCGTACTGCCCGCCGCTCTCACCGCGATCGCGGGCGGCGACTACGCCATCGTCGAGCAGCTCGTCCAGGAGTCGGTCCCCTTCGCCGCTGACCAGGTCGAGGGGATGACCGCCTCGGTCACCTGCGCCGACCGACTGCCGCTCCTCGACCCAGACGTGGTCGAGCCCTTCGTCGAGGATCATCCCGAGATGGGGTCGCTGGTCTACGTGAACGTTGCGGAGACGGGTTGCGAGGAGTGGGGCGTCCCGCCGAACGGTGGCGACTTCAACACGCTCCTCACCGACGACGACACCGACATCCCGATCCTGGTGATGGCCGGCCGGTTCGACCCGGTCACCCCGCCTGCCGGCTCGCAGCGCGTCGCCGATGCGCTGGGGCAGGAGCTGCTGTTCTTCCCCAACGCCGGCCACGGTGCGGTCGGCTCCAGCGACTGCGCCCGCGGCATCTGGTTCGCCTTCCTCGACGACCCGGCGGCCACCCCCGACACGTCCTGCATGGACGACCTCGGGCCACCCACCTTCGGCTGACCGCGGCACCCGATCAGGTCACCCACGGTTGCTGAGCAACCACCGCCGACCCGATGGTGCGGCGGTGTGATCCGGGTCAGATGCCGGCGGCCTGGTCGCGCCTGGCCTTGGCGCCGCTGGTGTAGGAGCTGATGTCGAGCGCCAGGCCGAAGGCGACGATGAGCCAGCCGAACCCGTTCACACCGCCCTCGGACCCGAGCGCCGGCGAGTACACCAGGGCGAAGAACAGCGTGGTGAACGGCAGCAGCAAGAAGCCGAGGAAGGCCTCGAAGAAGCCGTTGAAGGCGATGGCCATCCGGTCGCTGAAGATCCAAAGCAAGAAGATGGCGAACCGCGGGGCCGCCATGCCGATCAACGCAACGATGCACCCACAGCCCATGTTCCGCTCCTTCGTAGCGAGGTCGTCTCGAACCGTACCCGCCGCTCACCGCCCCTGCGTCGGAACCCGCGCCGCATGGACGGAGCTGGGGGCGTCGCGACTATCGTGGATCTGTCCGCACCCGCAGGTGGTGGCCGGGCCCTGTGCATCTTCAGCCCGTGAACCGGGTCAGGGCCGGAAGGCAGCAGCTCTCAGCGGAGTCTGAGGAGTGCCGCAGACCGCCCGGTCACCTCCTGCGGGTGTGGACAACGAAAGCAGTACCCGGAGGGGTGCGAGAGCGGCCGAATCGGCACGCTTGGAAAGCGTGTGTGGGGAAACTCACCGTGGGTTCGAATCCCACCCTCTCCGCCAGATGTTGTGGATCCCACAACGCCATCGAGGTTGCCGGGTCGAGTTGAGCGGGTCACCGGTGACCGGTCCGTCGACCATCGCTCGAACCAGGTCCTCAGCGCGGGTGCCGCCTCCGGTGAGCAGGGAAGGTCGGCGTCGCTGAGCCGTTCGAGCTTCGTGAACGCGCTGGCGATGTCGGTGGTCCGCACGCCAGCATCGAGTTCTTGTGCCCATCGGATGCACTCCGCTTGCGAGTAGCGGTCAGCGAGTGCCCGAAGATCGGTGAAGTCGCGTCCCGCGGCGCGGTCGAGGATGGCCAGCACCTTGCGAGCGGCCAGGTCCTGGCCAGAAAGGTGCATGTCACCTCACCGTGAACGGCGACGGTCTGTTCAGCGCCGGGACTCGCCGAGCTCGTAGAGGTCGGTGGCGCGGCCCACGATGAGCGGATCGAGCAGGCCGATGCGCTTGGGGTCCTTGTCGGTGTAGGGGATCGTGTGGAGCACGTAGCGGAGGGCGTTGAGCCGAGCCCGCTTCTTGCAGTCTGACTTGATGACCGTCCACGGGGCATCGTCGGTGTCCGTGGTGCGGAACATCGTCTCCTTGGCCTCGCTGTACGCGTCCCACTTGTCGAGGGATGCGAGGTCGATGGGCGACAGCTTCCACTGCTTCAGCGGGTGGCGCTCGCGTTCTTGGAAGCGACGCCGCTGCTCCTCACGGCTGACCGAGAACCAGAACTTGATGAGGCGCGTGCCGCTGCGGCTGAGGTTCCGTTCGAAGCCCGGTGCTTGGCGGAGGAACTCCGCGTGCTCCGCGTCGGTGCAAAAGCCCATCACCCGCTCGACACCCGCGCGGTTGTACCAGGAACGGTCGAACAGCACGACCTCACCCGCGGTCGGCAGGTGCTGGACGTACCGCTGGAAGTACCACTGACCGGCCTCCACCTCGGTGGGCTTCTCGAGCGCCACCACCCGCGCGCCACGGGGATTGAGGTGCTCCATGAACCGCTTGATCGTCCCGCCCTTGCCGGCCGCGTCACGGCCCTCGAACACGATCACGAGGCGTTCGCCGGATTCCTTGACCCACGCCTGGAGCTTCAGCAGCTCGACCTGGAGGCGGTACTTCTCCGCCTCGTAGGTCTTGCGTCGCATGAGGTTCTTGTACGGATAGGTCCCGCTCCGCCACGTCTCGACCAGCTCGTCGTCCGAGCTCATCGGGGGTGTGCCGTAGCGTGGCTCGTCCCGTGGGGAGAGCACCGACCGCACCCGGCCCAACTCGTCTTCTGATGTCCCGGCCAGCACGGCATCGAGCCACCGGGCGACCTCGAGGCGCTCGTCGCGGTCAGCTCCTTCGAGCACGTCCTGCACCGAGTTCACGAGCGACTCCGATGCGGCCTCCACCGTTTCGGCAACGACCTCGTGTTCGATGCCCGCCGGCGTCAGGTCAGCCACCCGGTCACCGTCCGACGCCCGCCGGGGAGCGCGATCATCGAGTTCCCCAAGGGTCGTATCCATGTCGCAGTCCTCCACACGATGGGCGTTGGCCGGCTGGCCCGCGAGCTGAGCGCCGGCCGCCGACGGAATCGACCGTACCGGAGGTTCCTCCCGGACGTAAGGGCCGAACGTCCCGGCCTTGGTTGGCGCGTGGTCTCCTCCTGGTGCGGTCGGCCAGGGACCACCGTGCGCAATCGCCGGTGCGCGCGACCAAGGGCCGGGAGGTACCGGCCGGCAACGTGGCCCCGGTGGGCTCGGCGGCTCTCAGGCAGGCAGCCAGGTCGTTGTGGTGCCATCGGAGTCGGTTTCGTCACCGTCTTCGACAGAATCAGCGTCGTCGTCGGAGTCAGGGTCGGGGGACTCGGCGAGGCGCAGCATGAAGGCGCCGGGATCTTCGATCGCGGCCGGTCGTGCTTCGCGTGCGGTCGCGAGCGATTTGGCGACGAGCTCTTGGACCCGGCCGAGCCGGGCCGCGGCCTCGACCTCGACGGCGCGGATGCGGTCGAGCTCGGTCCGGGCCTGGGCCAGCTGCTCGCGGACATGGGCGGCAACACGGTCCTCGGCCCGCTTGACGATCGCGGACGCCCGAGCGTTCGCCTCGGTCTCGACCCGTTCGGCCTCGGCGCGCGCTGCGGTGAGGGACTCGTTGGCCTGGACCAGCTCGGACTCGGTGCTCGCAAGGCGGGCCTCGGCGAACTCATCGGCACGGGCCCGGACCTCAGCGGCGTGGCGCTCGGCGTCGGCGCGGCTGCGGGCCAGCTCGATCTGCAGGTTGCTGCGGATCTCCGTGGCGACGGCTTCCGCCGTCTCGACGAGCGCCGCCGCCTCGGTTTGGGCGGTCTCGAGGATCCGGGTCACGGTCTCCCCGGCTTCGCGCCAGCGGCCCTGGTACGCGCCGTCGGCTTCGCGCTGCGCGTCCGCCACGATCTGCACCGCTCGGGCCTGCGCCGCCGCCACCTCATCCTCCGCGGCCGCCACCCGCTGCGCCAGTTCATGCTCGTGGGCCCAGCGCTGCTGGTCGAGCGAAGCGCTGAACTCGTCGCCCTCGGCGCGCAGCCGCTCCGACTCCGCTCGGGCCACGGCCACCGCGCGATCCGCCTCAGCCAGCCGCTCGCCGGCAGCACGCTCCGCGTCCTGGAGCATCTCGGCGACACGGTCCGCCGCCGCGTCGACGGCAGGGTCTGCGATCTCATCGGCAAGCTCGGTGAGGTAGGCGCGGACCTCGGTTTGGTCGTAGCCCTTGCGGACGATCGGGAAGTCGCGGCTGGCTATCTCGTCGGCGGAACGGTTCATGGTGGCGATCTCCTAGATCTGCGGGTCGGTGGGTGCGGAGCGGATGGAGCGGAGCTTGGCGAGGAAGTCGTCGTTGCTGATGTCGAGCCACGCCGACTCGTCGACGTCACCGAGCTCCAGCGCGTCGGGGCCAACGGAGTCAGAGCCAGTGGCATCGCCATCGTCTGATGGGTCGGGCGCCGCTGCGTCGATCTCTGCGGCTGGTTCGGCGGAGTCTCTGCCGGTCGCGGGATCGGTGTGGCCCGGTGCATCGCCGGCGGGTTCGACGCTGAGGGCGAGAGATGCCTCGAGGAACTCGATGAGCTGGTCGTCGCTGTTGTCGGTGGATTCCCACAGCGCGGATTCGAGGACGGCCTCGATGTCATCGTTCGTACCGTCGCCTGAGCATGCCTGGGCGTTCGCGACGATCAGGGCACCCATGTCGAAGACCGGGGCGTAGGGGTCGTCGATCTCATCGTCCGCGCGGACAGGGAACTTGGCAAGGATCGCGTCGAGGGAGTCGGCTTCGCTCCACCAGAACCCTTGGCCGTAGTGGCACTCAGCGAGGCACAGCAAGAGGAGGTCCTCACCGGACTCGACGCCCTCCGCGAGCGCTTCGATGCCGAGCGCTCCAGCCAGCGCGATGGTCGACATGGTCAGGTGGGCATCCGCGGTGGAGGGGTTGGCAACCAGCGACCTGTCGATCTTGATGAGGCTGATGGGCAGGGAACGGAGCTGAGCGAGACTCGACCAGCCGGAGCCGAAGTCGTCGATCGCCAGCCTGATCCCGAGCTGGGCGAGGTTGCGCAGGGCCCGTTCGACGGCGGGATCCGGGATCGCCCGCTCGGACACCTCGAGGACGAGCCGGGACGGGTCGAGGCCGGTCTCGGCCAGGATGCGGCTGACCCGCGACGGGAGGGTCTGGTCGATGCAGTCCTCCTTGGCCAGGTTGACCGACACCCACCAGCCGCGGTCTGCGGCCGGTCCGGAGGCGAAATCCCTGCAGACGCTCCGCAGGATCGTGTCGAAGACCTCGGGCATCATGCCGAGCGCCGTCACGACTTCGAGGAAGTCGTCGGGGGCCTCGAAGCCCGGCGCGGCACCGCGCCATCGTGCGAGTGCCTCCACGCCCACGGGCTGCATGTTGCGCAGGTCGATGACCGGCTGGTAATCGGCGGTGATCCCGCCGCTGACGACGGCCTGCTGGACCTGCGCAACAACGCCGGTGGCCTCGCGCTCGTCGACGCCGATCGCCAGGTGGATGTGCTCGACGCGGGCGCGGCCGTCGACGATGCGTCCTCGTGCCGCGAACTCGGCGTCGTCGAGCAAGGTGGCAGCGTCGTGGTGAAACCCGTCGGTCGTCACGAGGACCGCGGCGCAGGCGAGGTGCAGCGTGATGCCGCTCACGGTCACCGGCTCGGTCACCAGCCGGGCGAGGCGGTCAGCCCAGTCGTCCGCGCCGGTCGATTCGTGGCGCACGGCGACGAACGTGGACCCGGAGATCCGAGCGATGGGGGTGTCGCCGGGGTTCGCGTCGTCGAGCCGGCTGGCGAGCGCTCGAAGGGTCTCGTCGCCGATCGCCCGACCGAGCCGGCCGTTGATCAGGTCGAAGCGGTCGAGGTCCACGAAGAGCAGGGCGAGCCCGTTGCGATCGTCACCGTGGGCCGCCCCTTCCAGGTCGGCGACGAGACCGTCGCGGTTCAGAGCCCCGGTCAGCGGGTCCGTTGCGAGCAGGGGTGGCACGACGTGGTTGCCGTGGCGGTCGTCCGCCTCGAGCCCGTTGCGCCGCCAGCCGATCGTCATGACGATGACGAGGCCGATCGCCACAGCACCGCAGGCGGCAACGGTGGCCCATGACGGTCGGCGGGCGGACCACAGGCGAAGCACCACGAGCAGCAGTGCCGTCGACGTGACGATCGTGCCCGCGAGCAGGAGCGAGCTCACCAGGAACGTCTGGAAGCGTCCGGGTGGGCGCTCGTCGGTCTCGAGCGTGGGAGCCCGAGCGTCTGGGGCGCTGTTGAGCGGCGCCCCGGCGGCGGTTCGCTGAGGCCCGGCGGACTCCTGCGTCCAAGGCTCCGGGGCGGCGCGCCGAGCAGGGTGGGCGGCGTCGAGGTCGGCTCCATCGGGCACCGAGATCAGGCATGGCCGCGGCGTCGGGCCGGACGATGGTTGCTGATCGGCGGTTCTCATGGCTGGCTCGGATCTTCCGGGTCCTGGTGCGTTCGGGGTCCTGTGCGCGGACCCACCGTCTCGATGGGCGGCGCGATCCGCGACGCGGCCGAGCCGGTGCTCAGCGGCCGGAGACGCTGCGAGGCGACAGCCGCTCACCGGCCTATAGGCCGCAGGGGCGCCGCCCATGACGGTTCCTGGCGGATCGGTTGCCATGGTGTCGGCAACGCCATGGCGAGCGGGACAACGGCCGGAGGATGCGGGGCCCCCGGCCGTTGCGCCATGGCGTCGCGCTTCAGCACCGCGGGAGGGAGCTGAAGGCGAGGACGTCTGTTCCGGGTTGCGTCAGCGGGTGGCGGCCTTGCGGCGGCCTCGTGACGCACCCCGGAGGAACAGCCCGGCAGCGAGGAGAGCGAGGCCGGTGAGGGCCACACCCGTCAGCTGCGAGCCGGTGTAGGGCAAGGATCCGGTGGGCGGATCGTCCTGCCGGCGTTCGATGGTCTTGGCCGGGGGCTTGACGGGTCCGCAGTCGCTGCTGTCGGCCTTCTGCCCGTTCGACGTGACCGTGGCCGTGTTGAGCAGGCCGGTTCCGTCCTCGCCGCCGCCGAGGGCGCAGTCACCCGTGGCGGTGGTCATCGAGTCGCCGCGCTGGCCGGTCACGTGGACCTCCCAGACATGTGACTCGCCGGCGTCGAGCTCGACGCCCTCAGCGATGAGGGTCGTGTCGGTGCCGTTCCAGGCCGGGTCCGCGGTGGTCCCGGCCGGCGTGGCGGTGACCTCTGCGCCGTTGACGGTGAGGCCGTTGCCCCAGCGGATCTTGTCGTCGATGCGGTAGGTCCCGGCAGCGGCGCCGGTGTTGCTCACGGTGAGGGTGTAGGTGACGTCGACCTTGCCCGTCTCGAAGACCGCGGGCGTGCCCTTGATCTTCTTCACGACGTGGATGCTCGAGATCTCTCCGCAGGCATCGTCGGTCGAGGTGCTGCCCTCGTAGGTGAGGGTGGCGGTGTTCAAGAAGCCGGTCCCGGTCTCACCGCTGCCGAGCTCGCAGTCCGAGGCCACCGTGGTGAGGCTGGGCGCCGCTGAGGCTTCGACGGTCACGTCGTACGTGTGCGCCCCGCTCACGGCGATGGCCTGGCCCCGGACGACGCCGATGTCGTTGACGCCGTCCCAATCCGGGTTGGCGTCGATGTCACCAGGGTCGGAGTTCTCGACCGCCGCGGAGATGACCGAGACGTTCTGGCCGTAGGTGAGCTCGTCGTCGAGGTCGTAGGCACCGGGGACGGGGCCGACGTTGGTGGCGACGATCTCGTAGTCGATGGTCCAGGTACCGTCGCCGTTGGCGGTCGGGGCACCGACCAGGGTCTTCTCGACCACGATCTCCGGATTGACGGAACCGCACGCATCGTCTTCGACCTGGTGCTCGTCGATGGTCAAGATGGCGTCGTTGAGGAACCCGGTGCCCGCTTCGCCGCGGTCGAGGGTGCAGTCGGCCTCGGTGATCGTGGTCTCCATGCCGACGGTGGCGTTGACGGTCACCTCGTAGGTGTGGGTGACCGGCTCGGCGCCGGCCCCGGCGATCGGAACGTCGATGGCGACGCTGGTGTCGCCGGTGCCGTCCCACGCCGGGTTGGTGGTGATGTCGCCGGGCTCGGTGTTGGCCACCGTGGCGTCGTTGACCGTGATGTCGTCGCCGAAACGCAGCTCGTCGTCGAGGTCGTACTCGTCGGCTCCGGCACCGGCGTTGGTCACCTTGATCTCGTAGCGGAGGCCGATGGTGCGGTCGTCGTTGACGACCGGTTCACCGACCAGGTCCTTGACGATCGTCACGTTCGGCGCTTCGGCGCACGCGTCGTCTTCGAGCTCCTGGGTCTCGGTGGTGACGGTGGCGCCGTTGAAGAACCCGGTGCCGGTCTCGCCCGAACCGACGGTGCAGTCGGTGGTGGTGGCCGTCGCCGTGGTGGGCACGTGGGCGGTGACGACGACCCGGTAGGTGTGGGTCACCCCCGCGCCGATCGGCTCGCCCGAGACGATGCCCAGGTTGTCGGTGCCGTCCCAGTCCGCCGCCGTGGTGATGTCACCGGGGTCGGTGTTCGACACGTCGGCGTCGACCACCTCGATGCCGGCCCCGAAGGTGAGCTCGTCGGTGAGGTCGTACGCGTTGGGCGCGATCCGGTTGGTCACGTCGATGTCGTAGGTGACCTCCCAGGTGCCGTCCGCGTTGCGCACCGGAGCGCCGACGAGCGTCTTGTCCATCTCGATGACCGGATCGACGGTGCCGCACGCATCGTCCTCGGCGGTCTCGCCGTTGACGGTGAGCACCGCGCCGTTCAGCAGACCGGTGCCGTCCTCGCCCTCGGTCAGGGTGCAGTCCGCCCCGCTGGCGGTGGTCGTGGTGCCGATGGTCGAGTTCACCGTGACCACGTAGACGTGGGTGGCGCCCGCGGCGATGGCCTGACCGGCGACCACCTCGGTGTCGCCCGTGCCATCCCACCCGGCGTTGGTGACGATGCTGCCGGGCGCCGTGTTGGCAACCGTTGCGGTGTTGACGGTGATCCCGGCGCCGAACTGGAGCTCGTCGTCGAGGTCGTAGACGTCATCGCCGGCACCGGTGTTGGTGACGGTGACGACGTAGGTGGAGGTGATGGTGTCGTCGTCCTCGACGATCGGGTCACCGAAGAGCACCTTGGTCATCGAGGTGTTCGGTGCGGGTGCGCAGGCGTCGTCGTCGGAGTCGGTGCCGTTGACGGTGAGCGTGGCCCCGTTCAAGAACCCGGTGCCGTCCTCGCCCTGCTGCACGTTGCAGTCCGATTCCTCGAGGGTGATGGCGCCGTCGACGCTGGCAACGACGTTCACCCGGTAGGTGTGGCTGGCGCCGGCACCGATGGTCTGGCCGGTGACGATCGCCTGCTCGTCGATGCCGTCCCAGTCGGTGCTGGTCGTGATCGTGCCCGGTGCGGTGTTGGCCACCGTGGCCGAATCGATCTCGATGCTTCCGCCGAAGCGCAGCTGATCAGCCAGGTCGTAGTGGTCGTTGGCGGCACCGTCGTTGGTGACGACGATGTCGTAGCCGACCGTGTATGTGCCGTCACCGTTGGCGACGGGGGGACCGGCAAGGGTCTTGGTGAACGTCGTGACCGGGAACTCGGCGCAGGCGTCGACGTCGGTCTCCTCGCCGTCGAAGGTGAGGGTGGCGCCGTTCAACAAGCCGGTCCCGGTCTCGCCCTGCGTGAGGTCGCAGTCCGACGAGGTGGTGGTGGCCGTCGTGGTGTCGATCGACGCCGTGGCCCGCACCCGGTAGGTCTGGACCCCGTCGATCCCGATGTTGACCCCCGTCGCGATGCGCGTGGTGCCCGCACCGTCCCATCCCGGGTTGAGCGTCACGCCGGACGGACCAGACACGACGCTGGCGCCGGTGACGGTGGCGCCGGTCCCGAAGTGGAGCTCGTCATCGAGGTCGTAGACCGCGGCCTGCGTACCCTCGTTGGTGACGACGACGTCGTAGGTGACGGTGGAGGTGCCGTCACCGTTGGGGACCGGGTCGCCGACGAGGTCCTTGGTGATGTCGACCCGACGGACGATGCCGTAGGCGTTGGCCGGGTCGTCATCGGTGACGTCGTCGAGCTGGGTGCCGTCGGGCAGCTCGATCGGGGTGCCGACCACGGTGGCGAGGTTGGTGTGCTGCTCCCCGGCTGCGGGCGCGGGGTAGGGCGCCGTGCACGTCATGGTCTCGTCGACGGCGAGCACGGTCTTCGGGCAGGCGATGTCGTCGGCGTCGATGGTGTCGTCGGTGAGCACCACCGGGTCCAGCACCATGTTGCCGGTGTTGTGGACCTCGAAGGTGACCTCCATGTCCTCACCCGGCTCGACGAGCACACCGGGGGCGGTGTTGGCGTCGTCGCCGTTGATGGACTTGGTGACCTCGATGTCGGGGTCGGCGGTGAACACGCCCTGATCGATGCTCAGGTTCACGGTGTTCGGGGTGAGCGTCACGCTGGCCACACCGGTGGCCGGGTCGCCATCGGAGTCGGCCAGGTCGTTCGCCCCCGCATCCTGGAGGGTGAAGTGCTGGCCAGCCCCGAGACCTGACGGGAGGAACGTGACGGCGTAGCTGCCGGACTGGAGCCCGGTGAACGAGTACCTGCCGTCGGCGCCGGTGGTGGTGTCGAGCGGGCCGACGGCGTTGCCGTCGGAGTCGGTGCCCGTGAGCCGGACCGGGAACCCGGCGATCGGCTCCTCGCCGTCGTCTTGGATGCCGTTGAGGTTGGTGTCGTTCCAGACGTAGTCACCGATCGACGAAGCGACCACGGTGGCGGGGGCGAGGGCCGGACCGACGAGCAGGGCGAGGCCCTCAGCACGGCCGGCGACCTCGTTCACGTAGACGTCCCCGGCCCGGTTGGCCGACGGTGTCATCTGGATCTCGACGCTGATCTGGTCGTTCGGGCCGAACCGTCCCGGCCGCCGAATGCGCAGACCCGTGACATCGGCGACGGTGGCCGGGCATGCCGCGCTGGTGCCCGAACCGAGGACGCGGGTGAACGTGGAGCCCGAAAGCGAGCACCACACCGTGGACCCGGTAGCCACGTGGTTGGTGGTGTTGCCGGGGTCGGTGTCGACGTCGGCCTGACGGGTGTAGAGCACCTCCACGTCCTGACCGGGCTCGTCGCCTTGGACAAGGGTGGCCGAGTCGAAGGCGAGCGTGCCGGTGAAGTCGGTGCCGTCGGTCCCCTGCTTGGGGAGCTGGTCGATGATGTCGACGTCGGTGGGACCGGGATCGCTGTTGATGTTGACGAAGTCGATCCGCCAACGCAGGGGATCCTCGTTGGTCTCACCGGCCCGGTTGACCTCCACCTGCGGGGTGAGCGCCATCTTGTCGACCGCGATGCCCGCCGGCTGCACCAGCTGGATCGAGGCCTGCGACTGGCGCCGGTTCACTGGCGAGAGGTCGCCGTCCGCGGTGATGAGGGCCCGGTTCACCTTGGTACCGGCCGAAGCTCCGTTGGCGACCCGGACCGAGTAGGTGATCGCCGGGATGGGGTCGTTGACCAGCCGCAGGCCGAGATCCCACTGCACGTAGGTCTCCCCAGCTGCACAGACCAGGTTCGCACCCGCCGGCGACGACGGCTCGATGACCGTCGCGCTCGGCACGGCGGTGGCCGCTTGGAACGACGTTCCGGCCGGCAGGCAGTCCTCGACGACAACGGGCAGGTGCCGATCGGCGTCGATGCTCGAGGTGAGGCTCGGTTGGATGCGGAAGTCGGCGAGCTGGCCGCCGGTGAACAGCGGCGTGGTGGTGCCGTAGGTGCCGGTGCCGGGATCCTTCACGGTCTTGACGATGCGAGCGATCGCCTCCGTGGCGCGGAGCCGGTCTCCGATGCCGCCGGTGTCGTTCGACGGCTGGTAGTTGTTCGTCATCCACGCCAGCCCCGGATCGGTCATCTCCTCGAACGAGACGTCGCCGACGGCCTGCTTGAAGTTCGCCCAGTTCGGGAAGATCGTCCCCACCGGCATCTCGGGGGCCGCCTGGAGCCCGATCGAGAAGTAGCCGACCGAGCCCTGGCTGGTGTAGGGCAGGGTGGTGCGGATCCGCACCCGGCTCACGCCGGTGAACACGCCCTGGGCCGCCAAGGCCGGATCGTTGCCGAACACGGCCGCGTTGGGGTCGGTGTGCCAGCCGGCGGGGCTGGCGCTGTCGCCGCACGTCGAGGCACTGCCAGGACCACCTGGCCCGGTGCCGTACTCGATGACGTTGCCGAGATCGGCGAACGGCGGGTTCCGGAAGGCGGTGTCGCGGTAGCCCGACTGCCAGACCGGCGAGCCACCCGAGCCGGCCCGTTGGCCGACCGGCCCGGACGGCGCCGAGCCGGGGATGTCCGGTCCACCGGGGGAGGCCTTCGACGTGAGGCGCAGGACCGACGGGTCCCAGGAGTCGCAAACCAGGAAGGTCCGACTCACCGGCGACGTGCTCTTGTTCTCGAGCAGGATCGCACTGATCGTGGTCTGGCCGGGGAAGAGCAGGCCCTGGCCGCTGCTGTAGGTGATGTTGCCGGCCGGACCCTCCCAGGCCGACGCCAGGCCGGGGGCGTAGGTCCCGCTCGGGGTGTTGCCGAGGGCGCCGGGCACTCCCGCGAACGCCTTGTTCACGGCCCCGCTCGCACCCACCGTGCTGGTCGCGCCGCGGTGGTCGTTCCACAAGGGGTTGGCGTCCGGGTGGTTGGCCACCCCGTCGATGCCCACCGGGGCGAAGTCCTTGTACTTGTTGTCCCACGGCAGGCTGAACGAGCCGCTCGGGTTGGCCACACCGAGGTCCATGACCGCGTCGACGGGGACGCTCACCCGAACCGAGTACGAGAACACGTACGCCTTGTCGACCGGCACCGGGCCGGTGGCGGCGTTGCCGGACATCGACGGGTAGGTGTAGGCGGTGGAGTCCATGTTCGTGACCTGGATGGTCACCGGAGTGCCCGGACCGCCGGGCTGGGTGCAAGCCACCGTGCCCGAGCTGCGTACCGCGTTCACCTCGGTGTAGCCGCCGGTGATCGCGGGACCCGGCTGGTTCGACGCCAGCGCGCCGCAGCTGCCGGCGCTGGCGCCGTACTTGGCCAGTGCGTCGGGGCCCGCCGCCAGCCATGCGGGGTGGGACGTGGTGCCCGGCGGGTAGAAGCTCTCGGGCGTGAGGTCATCGATGAAGGTCAGGCTGGGCGCCATCGGGGTGAGGCCCTTGCCCCCGGCCGGGCCCGAGATGAGCATGCCGATCTGGTAGGTGAAGCACTGCCGTGACGGGAACCCGGGAACCGGGCAGGATCCGATGCCCCCGTTGAACATGTACCCGGTGTTCTCCACCGACGCCATGGCGTTCTTGGAGAGGTCGAACTGCGCCCGCGCGCTGACGGTGGCCTCCACCGGGCCCGACTCCGCCGGGGTGGTGACATCGGTCGTGGTCGCGCGCACCGAATCGAGCTGCAGCACCGTGCCGTTCGGGACCTCGGGGCGCACCTTGGCCACGACCGGATAGGTCAAGGTCGAGTTGGGCGTCCGGTCGCCCACGTTGCACACGAGGGTCTGCTGTGGGAGCGCGGTCCAAGAGGTCGCGGTGACGGGGACGACGGGAGCGCCGAGCAGCGCCGGCGTCAACGTCGAGCCGGGCCCGGTGCAGTACGGCGGCACCTGGGCCATCTCGACGCCCCGGGGCAGCGCGGCCGTGAAGGTGGTGTTCGTCGAGGCGGCGTCCTCGACGCGGATCTCGACGTTGTAGGTGAGGTTGTCGTTGGTGCGGACGATGCCGTTGGCGTCGCCGGCATCGTGGCCGGCCGCACTGTCGGCGTTGAAGGGTGCGGTGCCGTCCTGCTGGGTGAGCACCACGGTGAGCGACTCGCCGACGGCCGAAGCCGAGTTCGGCCCGAGCAGGGTCAGGGAGCCCATCAGCAGGCCCATCACCAACAGGAGCCGCGTCTTGCTCCTCGGTTGGATCCCGAAGCTGATGCGTCGGAGCGGGTTCCGCCTGCCACCTCCTCCGGTGGCGGCGCCCGCGCGGCTCGCTCGTGCCTTCAACGTTGCCCTCAACATGATGTTCCCTTCAAACGTGGTGCTGTGCAGCAGCGCGCACGCGCGAAAGGCATGTCGCTTGCTGCTGACGGCTAGTAGGGAACGCGTCTCCCGCAAATGACGAGTTGTGACCGACGCCACAGAGCGTGCGGGTCAACGGGCGGCCCCTCCGTCAGCGGAAGGCGGGTCGGGACATGCGGATGCTGATCGGCCGAGGCGCGCTCAGCGATCCACGCGGACGCGCTGACCGGCCCGCTCCCCGCGTTCGACAGCGGCGCGCTGGGTGGTGAGCGACAGCTGCGGGACGATCCACCCCGAGGAGGGCACCGACTCCAGCCGGACCTGGATGGAGAACGGAGAGGCCGTGGGGCCCAGCGTGCCGACATCGCAGCGCACGACGGTGGCCGTTCGCCCCGGTGCGACCTTGCACGCCGACGCGCCGGGGATCCCGCTCGGGCGGTCCGAGCCGTGATGCCGGTCGTGCTCCGGGGGCGCCCAGTCGAAGCCGAGCACGGTCCCGGCCGGGTGGGCGAACACCACCTCGGCGATCGCTCCAGGGGTCGTGGAACGGCTGCTGGCGAGGTCGAAGGTCCATGACACGGCACCGCCCGCCCGGGCCGCGGTGGCCGAGGCGTTGCCGCCGCCGACGCTCAGCTGCCGCCACGGAACGAACGCCGTCTCGAAGACGCTCTGGCCACCCGCCCAGACCGCAGCGGTGGCGACCTCGACTTCACGCCGCTGCGATCCGTGGGCGCTGCCGGCGCCGGCACCGTCGACCACCATGCCGACGGGCTCGGTCGCCATGATCCGGTAGGTGCCAGGGGGCAGCGGGACCGTGGTGAACGCACCAGATCCATCCGTGATTGCTCGATGGACCTCGCGGCCGCCGGCGTCGAGGACCCGGATCGGCGTCCCTTGGGACGCGACGGGGACCGCCGGTCCGGTCCCGTCGTGATCCGCGGTGACGAGGCCGCGGATCGACCCCGTGGTCGGCGGCGGATCGCTCGGCGCCGACCCATCAGGTCCAGTCTCAGGTGGATCCGACTCCGGAGCCGAGTCCTCTGGTTCGGCCCGGGGTGCGGGAGCCGTCGTCGCAGGTGCTGGCGAACCGTCGGACCGTGGACGGTCGGCGGGAGCCGGCGCGGGTTCGGTGGCGCCACCGTCGGCCTCGATCGTCGTGGTCACCTGCGCGGAGGAGGGGGCGGGTGCCGCGTGGGCGCCTTCCTGCTCCTGGCGGCTGCTGGAGGGCCAGGCCGCGATCGCGACGAGGGCGACCAGGAGGAGCAGCACAGCAGCAGCGGCCGCCGCGTGCTCGCGACCACGCGCGGGGGGTTGCGTGATGGGCTCGCGGGCCGGATCCAGCCAGGCACCCGTGCTGAGCAGCCCGAACGGTCCGAGGCCGGCGAGGACCGTACCCGATCGTGCCGAGCCTCGGGCAACGTCTCGGCAAGCAGCGCACCCGTCGAGGTGCGAGCGGATCGTGTCGTAGCCCGATGCGGGCTGGCCGGCTTCCACGAACGAGGCCAGATCGGAGATCAGCGGCTTGCACGTCGGGGAGGCGAGCGTCGCCGCGTAGGCGCCGAAGTACCCGGCCCGCAGGGCGCGCCGGGCCCGGTAGCAGAGCGCCGCGGCTGCGTTCGGCGTGATGCCGAGGAGCGGAGCCAGCTCCTCGGGCGTCCGACCCTCCACCTCGCTCAACCACAGCGCGTGGCGGAACCGGGCGTTGAGCCCTCTGTACACATCGCCGAGGAGGAGCTCGGGGTCGATCGCGTCCTGGCTCGCCGCGGCGGGTCTGTGGTCGGCCATCTCGCCCGTGACCGCGACGGGCGGCGCGATGCCGGAGAAGCGATCGACAGAGTCGAGCAGGTCGCTTTCCATGACGGTCTCGCGGTCGCGGCGTCGCTGCTGGCGCGCTGCCTCCCGCCGAATGGAGAGCAGCAGGTAGGACCGGAACGGGCCCTTGGGGCCGTGGCCTCGGCGCAGCGCGTCGTGAATCGAGCAGAACGTGACCTCCACGACGTCTTCAGCTTGGGACCGGTGGCGAGCGGCGAGGTACCGCTCCGCTCCTTTCAGCGCGACCGGGCGATACTTCTCGTAGAGCACCGCGAAGGCTGCCGTCGACCCGCGTTGGACCTCTTCGATCAGAGATCGGTCGGCTCTGCCCCGCCCATCGTGTCCGGCATCTTCGACAACGCGAGAATCCCTCGCTTGTACAAGCCCCTCCGACATGGCTGAAGTATCACCCATGTGGGCGGATTTGGACCCACCCAGACGATCGGGCTGCTCCGTCTGGACGAGCACGTGACGAGCAGTTCGGGTCGCCGCCCGTGGTCGCACCCATCGAAGGATGGGTGCGCCACGGACGGCGGTGTCGAACCGCCTGCCGCCGCGGGAGGGCATCCGCTTCTGCGACAAGGGCCCGATCTCGGCGCCCCTCGGTGCGAGGGGCGCGCGGGGACTGGTGGTCGAGCAGAGGGCAGCAGCCACAGGTGATGGGGCTGCCAGCCACCGGTTGAGTTCTCGCGCTCGACGGCCTTCGTAGAGCCATCGCACCCGTCACACCCCGCGCGTCTGCTTTCACCTTCGGTGGTAGGCGCATTCGCTCCCGCGAATGACGGCCGATCCCTATGACGGATGTCACATACCTCGGCCGGCGTCACCGCGGTCAAGCCGTCATATCCGCGGTAGCAGGCTCCTTCTACCGGCCGTGTACCCAGCGCCCGACCAGACCCGGCCACCTCAGGTCCCCTTCGGCGACCCGACGACCGAGCGTCTCGCGCACCGGCTCCGCTGGGCGCTCGTCGCGCTCGTGATCCTCGCTCTCACCGCGGCTGAGGTGGTCGAGACACGCTGGCTCCTCGGCTCGTAGCCGCACGAGACAACGGCAGTTCCAGCCCGCAAGGCGCAAGAGCAGCATCGCTCCAGATGCGGCGCCCAGGGTGAACGTCGCACGCAGTCGATGAGCGCCAGGTCGCTGCCCGTGTCCTCGAACTGGTCACCGGACGACGGGGGGCGAACGTCGTCCCACCCCTGGGTACGACGTCCGCCCCGGGATCAGCGCGATGCGCCGATTGCCAACCCGTTGCCGGGAGGGCGGCAGCCATCCGCCTCCGACCACGCCACCCCGACGCGGCTCGGAGGCGGATGCTGCTGGTTCCTTGAAGTCCTGTCGCCGTCCGTTCATGACGGTCGCGGTGCCTCATCGCCGATCTGCCTGGTGACCGCGGCTGGCGCCACGGGCTCAGCACGCCGCTCCCCACGGGGCGGACACCCCCCGCCGCCGCGATGCGGCGGTCAGGCCGGGTGGATGCGGGCGCGGATGTCGGCGAGCCAGGCGTCCGCGGCACGGGCGGCGCCCGTCTGGGCCTCGCGGACCGCGGGACCGTGCTCGCCGGCCGCGGGGTAGCTGCCGAGGAACTTCACCTCGTGGCCCTTGGCCCGCAGCACCT